>CALCNF010000189.1 GCA_937897815.1 uncultured Pseudomonadota bacterium
CCTTCTCGACCGCCTTGATCGAGGCCGATCTGGTCGATCGGCTTCACCTCTTCGTCGCGCCGACCCTCATGGGGGGCGACGGCCTCGCGGCGCTGGGATCGCTGGGTGTCACCCACCCCGACGAGGCGCCGCGCTTCGAGCTCTTGCAGTTGAACACCGTGGGTGAGGATCTGGAGATCGTCCTCACAAGGAGGCGTTGATGTTTACAGGCTTGATTGAGGACGTCGGCGAGATCACAAAACTAGAGCCGATCCCGGGCGGTGTCCGGATGGAGATTCGGACGCAGCTCAAGATCGAGGAGCTGGCCCTGGGCGACAGCATCGCGGTGGACGGAACGTGCCTGACCGCGGTGGAGTTTGGCGCCGACTCGTTCGCGGTCGACATGAGCGAGGAGACGCTTCGCTGCACACGATTCGCGGAGGCCCAGGTGGGCGAGGCCGTGAACCTGGAGCGCGCCCTGAGCTTTGGAGCGCGCCTGGGCGGCCATCTGGTTCAGGGGCACGTGGACGCCGTCGGACGACTGTCGAGCGTCGTCGAGATCGGGGATGGATATGAGGTGACCTGGGAGCTCCCGGAGTCGCTCCTGCCCGAGGTCGTTCGTAAAGGCTCGATCACCATCGATGGCATCAGCTTGACCGTCGCTCGACTGGAGGGTCGAGAGGCCACGGCCGCGATCATCCCCCACACCGCGGAGCACACGACCGTCACAAGACGACCGCTGAACTGCCTCGTGAACGTTGAAAGCGACCTGATCGGCAAGTATGTTCGCCGGGTCCTTGGACAGCTCACGGGCGACACCCGAGCGAACCTGGGCGCGCTCTTTGATGATGAGGAGGCTCTGTCTTGAAGCTGCACCTATCCACGCGAATCCTCTGGGTGGCCCTCGGGGTCCTCATAGGCTGCGGAGACGACGGCGGCGGTTCAGGTGATGGGGGCGCTTCCCCTACGCCATCCTCGACCGATAAGCTCACCGTTCAGGAGAGCATTGATCTGGAGGAGTTCGACGCCCTTCTTGGCGAGGACGCCGACCTGGCCGCGTTGGCCGAGGGCCTCACGGTGGAGAGCGCGGGCATCCTGGAGGACACGTCCGGAAAGCGCCTGACCTGGGGTGAGGCGGTCACCGCGACTGGCGGCCGGCGCACCCTGATCCAGGCCTGTGATGGTGATTGCATCTCCGTCGTCCAGACCATCTCGGGTGGAGCGACCTCCTGGGAGGACGCGAGCGGAGCCAGCGTGACGCCCTGGGTCGTGGGTAAGCCGGTGCTCTTGAAGGACCTGATCGGACACGATCTCAAGAACGGTTCGACGCTCACCCAGATGGGAGGTCTCTCCACGGCGATGGGCGGTCTTCAGCTCGACAGCGCCAACCCGCCCGTCACGGACTTCCAAACCCGACGCTTCGTCGCGCTCAACACCTTTGGCGATGTGTTTGGGCTGTCGATGAGCACGATTACCGACGCGGTGAAGAGCCACGGCGGCTTCGATGAGATCGTGGAGATCCCGTACGCGCGCGAAGAGTCCGTGACCATCGCTCTGGAGGAGCTCGACGCCCACGACGCCATGGTCTGGCTCGCCCAGGGGGTGCGTGAGGAGCGCAAGGCCAACTGGACCCAGAGCCGAACCGTGGGGCTCACCGTGAACCGAGGTGGTTACGGTGAAGCCATGATGAGCCGGGACGCCCTCGCTGAGGCCGGTGACTTCAACGTGTCCGGTGGACCCGGGCTGGTCTTCCTGGCCGCGAGCCAGTCCTACTCGGACGGCAGCGAGGGGCAGCCGGACGAGGGGAGCATCTGGACTCGGCTGCAGGACGGCGATCGCATCGTCGTCGGGTTGGAGGGTCACGCAGACGTGGACCGAATTCTCCTCGCAGCCAAGGCGTTCTTCGACATCTATATGGCTGGAAACACCAGCCTCGCCGACGCCCTGACAGCGGGTACGAATCAGCTTGAGGGCACCGGAGCCCGACTGGTCTCCTCCGCCACCGACGAGTCGGTCACCTGGCTGCGACGCTTCGATGACATCTGGGACGGTCTCGGGTTCGAGGCCAAGTCGGGGCAGTTGATCGTGCCGATCACGGCGATCCCCTATTGCGGACAACCGGGCGGCCAACGCTCGCCAAAGCTCGAGAGCTACACCCAGCCCTTCATCAACGAGATCACCTATGACGGGGCCTACCTGGAGGGCACACGCCAGGTCGAGTTCAGCGAGTACAACGTGGACGTGACCATGAGGGCCATGCTCACAGGGGTGGAGAAGAACGATCGCATCTACGTCGAGGTCTTCGGAGACTTCGACAAGGAGTACCGCGAGTACCACGCCTGGTGTGAGGGCGTGATTCGGGATACCAACCTCCTGGAGAACGGCGGCAAAGAGCTGCAGTTCAATGGGCCATGCCACACGATCGAGTACACCGACGACCTCGGCCAGGTCTGTGTCCTGAACAACCCCCAGATGTCGACCACCACCAGCGTGATGGCGACTCTCGAGCTGGTACCATGAGAAGAGACACCGCAGCGCATGGAAGCCCACCGGAGATGGTGAGCGTCAGCGAAGACGCCACAGGGAAACGATTCGCCATCATCGTCGCCAACTGGCACACGGACATGACCTACGAGATGGTCCATGGCGCGCGCGAGTCGCTCCTGGAGCGCGGCGCGAAAGATGAGGACATCGTCGTCTACCCGGTGCCAGGGTCCTTTGAGGTCTCCCTGGCGGTGCTCCGCGCCTGCGAGAGCGACGAGTTCGACGCGGTCATCGCCATCGGATGCATCATCCGGGGCGACACCCCTCACTTCGACTTCGTCGC
>CALCNF010000190.1 GCA_937897815.1 uncultured Pseudomonadota bacterium
AGCGGACTACGGAGTTACGCTCAATCGTCGTTGAAGGACTTCTCGCCCGCCGTCGCCACCGTGACGAGGATCAGGCCCACGACGGCGCCGAGGCCGCCCGCGATCAGCGTGGCCGTCTTCCCGGTCGACAGCAGATCAGCCTCGTAGCTCTCCAGCTCGCTCGTCATGAGCAGCGTGTCGCGATCGGAGGCCACCAGCTGGCTCTGAGTCAGCTTGAAGTTGAAGGCCGTTACCGGGTATCGACGGCCGCCCAGCGAACGGACGAACAGCCCCGTCTCGCGGTTCACCTGCAGGGACTGGCCCGACTCAGAGGTGACCACACGGGGCACCTCGTCGGGCTGCTGCAGCTTCGCGAACTCGTCGCGAGTCAGCGAGTAGGTGTTGAAGCAACCGGTGGTCACGACCGACATCACCAAGATGGTCACGATGGCGGTCATGCTGCGGAAAAAGCGGCTCTGCGGAGTGGCTGGCGTCACGGAAACGGCTCCTGGCTCGTCGAAAACCCGGCGCATCGTAGCAGCGGGCACAAGGGTGTACAAGGCGCGTTTGGCGCAGAGGGATGAGGGAGCTCTTTGCGAGCTCCTCATGAGCCCATCCACGCCGCGGAATGAATCGCTCAATCGGCCACCGATATGGAGACCTCGAAGGCGTGACCATCCACCTCCACGGAGACCGTCTCCACCCCATCGGGAGCCTCAGCTCCCACCTCGATGGTGTCGGCGAGCGTCTCCGCTGCGATGACCTCTCGATAGGTGTTGGCCGCGGCCTCGATCGCCTCAGCTCCGGCGAGCTGGACGTGGATTCGAGCCGTGTACTCCAGGTCCTGCTCCTTGCGCATGGACTGAATGCGGCTCATGACCTCGCGAGCGAGGCCCTCGGAGATCAGGGCGTCATCGAGCGCGGTGTTCAGGACGACGACTCCTACGGCGCCCCCTGCTGCGGCGTAGCCCTCGCAGGCCTCCACAGCGACCTGAACGTGCTCGGCCGAGAGGCTGACCTCCTCACCGTCGGAGAGCGTGACCTGGGCTGCGCCCGTCTGCACGAGCGCCGTCCGAATCGCGTCCGCGTCGGCCTGATCGAGGGCGGCTCGCACGAGGGGCATCCGCTTACCGAAGATCGGTCCCAGGGCCCTGTAGTTCGGCTTTACGGCGAAGTTCACCCGGTCGCCGGCCTCCTCAACGAAGCGAACCTCTTTGACGTTCAACTCCTCTGCGATGAGGTCTGCGTAGCGCTCGATGCGCGCGGCGAGACCGGGCTGACCGACGATCACCTCCGCGAGCGCCAGGGGCTGGCGAACCTTGAGTTGATGGGCGGCTCGGGTCTGAAGCCCCAGGCTCACGATATCCCGAATCGCGCTCATGGCCTCGGAGAGCCCTTCGTCGATCACGCTCTCGTCGAGGGTGGGCCAGTCACAGAGATGCACGCTCTCCGGGGCCTCCGAGTCCGCGCGTCGGACGAGGTTCTGGTGAAGGGTCTCCGTGAAGAACGGGATGAACGGCGCCGCCAGCTTCGACAGGGTCGTCAGGACCTCATAGAGGGTGTGGTAGGCATCCCACTTGTCTCCAGCTCCCTCGGTCGCCGCCGCCCAGAAGCGCGAGCGACTCCGACGCACGTACCAGTTGGATAGGGCGTCCGTGAGGCGAATCAGGCGCTGCGCCGCGTCGTAGAGGCGGTACTCGTCCATAAACGCCGTCACCTCGCGGTTCGCGAGGTTCAGCTCCGACAGGATCCACCGGTCGAGCAGCGCGCGCTCAGCGGCCGGTCGCCTGGGGGTCGTGCTTGGATGGAAGCCGTCGATGTTCGCGTAGATCACGAAGAACGCGTACACGTTGCGCAGCTTCACCAGGAACTCCTGCTGCGCCTGCCGGACCGCCTCCGGGCTGTAGCGAGTGTTGTTCCAAGGTGGGTTCGCCGCATAGAAGTACCAGCGCATGGCGTCCGCGCCGTCGCTGTCCAGGATCAGATCCGGCGGCGTATAGTTGCCCTTGGACTTGGACTCCTTCTTACCGGTCTTGTCGGTGACGTGCCCGAGGACGATGCAGGTGCGGTAGGGGTGCGGCGCCTCCGCCTCTTCGAAGAGGAGGTTGGAGACCATCAGGAGGCTGTAGAACCAACCTCGCGTCTGGTCGATCGCCTCGCTGATGAAGTCCGCGGGGAACGCCGTGTCGAACATCTCTTTGCCTTGGTGGGGATATCCCCACTGGGCAAACGGCATGCAGCCCGAGTCGAACCAGCAGTCGATGACCTCAGGCACGCGGCGCATCTGGCCGGCGCACTCGTCGCACGAGAAGACCACCTCATCGACCCACGGCTTATGCACCATCAGGTGCTCGCTCAAGGACGGGTCCGCCTCCTTCGCCGCGTTGAAGTGATCGAAGGCCTCGGGGTTACGCTCGAGGATCTCCGCCGCCGAAGCCGGGGCTTTCCGGGTTCCGCAATCCTCACACTCCCAGATGTTCAGCGGCGTGCCCCAGAAACGCTCACGAGAGAGCGCCCAGTCCACGTTGTTCTCGAGGAAGTCGCCGAAGCGGCCGTCCTTGATGTGCTCCGGGATCCAGTCGATGGACTGGTTGTTGGCGATCACACGGTCGATGATGTCTGTCGTCCGGATGAACCAGGCCGGCCTGGCGTACTGAATCAGCGGATCGGAGTCTGCACGCCAGCAGTAGGGGTACTCGTGTCGATAGACCTCTTCTCGGAACAGGACCCCTCGGGTGCGCAGGAGACGAATGATGTCCCGGTCAGCCTCCTTGCAGA
>CALCNF010000191.1 GCA_937897815.1 uncultured Pseudomonadota bacterium
CATAGCGGGTGATGAAGCGGTGCCACATGTCATCGCTCATGCCGTAGTTGCGGGCGTAGCCCATGCGCTCGACCGTGAACGCGCCGTAGGACTGGAACCGGTAGCCGTCCCAGTCCTTGGGCTCGAAGTCCGTGTCGATGACCCGCCGGAAGGCCTGTCGAATCGTCAGCTCGACCGGGCTGCAGGAGCCGGCCGGGAAGGAGCCGCCCATGAAGTCGGCGTCCAGGAAGCAGGCGGGGAACTTGTCGATTCCCCAGCCCAGGGCGCTCAGGTCGATCTCCAGGGGCTTGGCGAAGGCCTTGGACGTGACGTCGAAGTAGCCGCCCTCGACGTCAAAGAAGGGCGCATCGGGCGAGTTGGGATCCGTCACGTCGTAGGCGAGGGACTCGTATTTCACGCTGCCGTAGATGCCCAGGAGCGACAGGGTGTCGAAGTCGTAGGAGTCGACGTTCAGGTTGCGGGACCAGTCGACGCGCATGTACTGCCGCTCGTACCACGGGCGGTCGATGGCGTTCTCCTCAAGGATGTTCAGCTGCTCGCCGGTCGTCGGGTTGTAGCCCTGGACGATGTCGAAGTGCTTCTCGATGGGGTAGGCGACGACGATGATGCCCTCCTCGGTCCTGTCGCCCACGCCCTTGCCGTCCGAGGTCGCGATGCGCTCATAGGCCAGCCGTCCGAGGAGCAGGTCCTCGGTGATCTGCCACTTGATGCGCGACATGGGCTGGGCGTACGTCGAGGTGAAGAGACCGTCCTGAGCGGCGCCGTAGCCGACGTCGACCAGCGTTCCCTGGGCCCAGAACTCCGGGTTGTCGCTCGGATCCAGCAGGTCCGCGCCCACGAAGAAGGTCTTGTCGACCTCGTTGGGCTGGACGCGATCGACCGCCTCCCGTTGCTGAGCGCAGCCGGCCAGGGTCATGGAGAGTGCCAGTGTGATGGGGACGAGACGTGTCATCTCAGGGCTCCGTTGCCAGTCCCTCGGCGACGAGTCCGACCACCTCATCGAGGTCGCACACGAGGTCGAGGTAGATTGCCGAGTACCGATTGTAGAAGGGGTTGTAGTAGCTGGAGTCGGGGGCCAGCTGCGGGCCCGCGGTGGACATGCCGAGGCGCAGATCGAGCCCCCGCACAGCCTTCACGCCCACGCTGATGTCGAAGGCGGCGCCGTAGCGCTGGTCCTGGGTCTCCTGAGGCGTGAGGCTCGGCAAGAGACCGGACTCCAGAGCGTGGAGCCAGTCGGTAGAGAGCGACTGGCTCACGGCGACAGAGAGCTGCTCCGTGATCCCCAGCGAGAGGGTCGCGCCATGGCGCAAGCGCCACTCCGTGTTTCGAAGGCCTGTGTTCAAGAACGCCCCACACCCGGTCGTCGTCCCGGCGCATGAGCCCACCAGCGGCGACTCACGACCGCTGGTCGTGAACTCGTGGAAGTAGCGTGTGATGCCGCTGGAGAGGCTGATGTTCAATCCTGCGAGGACCTTCGCGCTCCACGTCAGCGTGGCGCGAGGCGAGATCGCCGTCATCATGGTCCTCGCCTGAGAGCTCTTACTCGTCGGCGTAATCACGGCGAGTCCGGCCCCAAGAGAGAGGGAGGCCGCCTCAATGTGCACGATGCGCGGGGCGTTCGCGGAGACGGTCAGGTCACCCATGAGCGTCTCGTTCTCCTCGGTCGTCACGTCGGATTGGGTGAACTCGCGCGTGAACAGGGCGTTCGCAGACAGGTTGAAGCCATCACTGAGCCACACCCTTGGAGAGAGCACGATGGTCTGCGCGTAGTAGGGATTCCAGGTGTTCTCGAACGACTTGTTGAAGGTTCGCGTCGTCGCCGTGTGGCGGTAGCTCACAGACGAGCCACGAAAGAAGCTCTTCCGAGTCGGCTCCTGGGTTTCGGCGACCTCGGTGGCCAGCGCGCCTGGCGCCAGCGTTACCGAGCCGAGCGCGCACAGGACGATGGCGAGGCGGACGAACACCGACAGAGGATACACGGTCCGCGCGCTCTTTTGGGGTTCGGATTGCCGAATCGTGAACCCAGGTAGGGTCCCTCCCGTCCCAAGGCCTTGGGCCACCTCGCCTCTGGCGTCGCCCTGAGCGAGCGCCACGAGGGTGGGCCCAACCGTGACAGAACGCTGATTTTGAGAGGCAGCAGGGGGTCAACAGTGCAGGCGTTCGGGAAGGCGAACTGAGTCCTCCCACGTC
>CALCNF010000192.1 GCA_937897815.1 uncultured Pseudomonadota bacterium
GCCCGCTGATCGGCGGCTCGCCAGGGCAGGCAAGCCGCGCTAAAGGCGGCGAGCATCGTGCCCAGAAAGCCACGCCGAGGTGCTTGGGCCTCGTGTGCCATGGGACGAGCGTACGATTCGGGTGCGGAGATGAGCAAATAAGCTGACCGGGCGCTCCGGTCGAGGCCACTAGGGCCAGACGACGGGGAAGTCCGCCACCGACCAGGATCTCCATCCCGATTGATTGAGGTCGCTGCCGTCAAACTCGTCGACGCTCAGGCCCGGGTCGTGGACCCTCCAGGTGCGGACCCACCCCTGGCCCGGCCAGATCGCGTACAGGCCCGCCAGGGTGAGGAAGTTCGGCAATGGCACGTGGGTCCGCGGACCACGAACGGCCAGGTTCCAGAAGGGGAACCCGCTGACCTCAAGGAGCTGCAGGTAGGTAAAATCGCAGGTCTCCGCGTCCGTGACCGACCACCTGAGCTCGAGGGAGAGGAGATCTCCGATGGCCGTCGGGTTCACGGAACGTGGAATGTCCAAGAAGGGACCGAGGACGACCGTGTGGAGGCCGGCCGCGATGACGGGGCTGCCGCTCCCAGTCGAGCGAACGGCCCTCAGATCCACGTTCTTACCCTCCCCCAGAACGCTCCAACGATCGCCATCCCAGGAGAGGGCCGTGCCGCGATCTCCCACGATCCACGCCGTGACCGGGTCGACGCCATGAACGTCGCGCAGGTCGTCACGTACCCGGGGGATGAAATCGAAGACGGTCTCACCGTCGAAGTGAGCGACGCGACCCGAACGACCGACGAACCAGACGTCCGCGCCGTGGGAGCCATGGACCCCGAGGAAGTCATCACCCGGCACATCAAACACGTGAAATACGGAGTCGGACCATCGACGAATCCGCCCCGCGTTGCCGGCCATCCACAGGGTGTCAAAGCCGTCCGACCAGATGTCCTTGATGGAGCCCTGAGGAGCATCGGGGCCGGGGTTGATGGGGGTCCACGTCTCTCCATCGAAGGCATAGACGCCCCGGCTTCCCGCCAGGAACAGGGTCGACAAGGTCCCCGTCATGGACCACCAGTGCGCGTCGGCCAGGGAAGGAGGAACGGGCACGTGGGTCCAGACAAGACCGTCTCGACGCAGCACGGTTCCGTCCTCGCCGGCGGCGTAGACCTCTCCCGCTGGGGTCTCAAACACGGCGTGAAGATCCGACTGGGTTGGCGTCTGCTGAAGGCCCCACCAGGTCCCGTCGTAGCGAAGGACGCGCCCCTGGACGCTCGCCGCCCACAGCGTGCCATCACCGACGCCCTGCAGATCGTAGACGTCCTCGACCATCCCGGTGGAGTCCGTGAGCGCGCCAGCGTCGCTGATGTGAACGATGGAGTCCTCATCGAGGCTCACCACCCCGTCGAGGAGCGTCATGGCCGCGTCGTTGCTCTCCTGGGCCAGGGTGGCGTCGGGCACGGCGGTCGCGAAGAAGGTGTAGCTCGCCCCCGCGAGGCTGTCCTCAAAGACGGACGGGAAGCCCCGTAAAAGGAAGTCGTTCTCGTCGACGGCGTCACCTCTTGAGGGCATGCGAAAGACGCCGTCCGCGCCCAGATCGATGAAGACGTCGACCGTGTGGTTGCGCGCGTTCCCCACGCCCTTAGGCGCACCATCGAGGCGGATTCTCAGGTCCCGATCGAGCGGAATATCCAGCTCGACATCCTGATCATTGAGGCTCTCTCCAGGTAAGGCAAACAGGTGCCGACGGACCCCCATCATCATGGGAACGAAGTCGTTTGTGTCCGGATCACGGTAACCGCCGATGCACACGATCGCCCGCTCCCCGGGGTAGACGTCCATCGCGTACTCGTCCGCGCCATTGGTGAAGCCGTTCACGAAGGGGTCGATGCCGACGTAGGCCAGGGGATCGCTCTGGGTCACTCCGCACCAGGCCGTCTTGGGGCCCGGAGAGGGGACACACTCGATGGCGCCGAAGCCCATTCCGACACAGCTGAAGCCCTCAGGGCAGTCCGAGCTGGTCTCACAAGACGCGGTGCACCGGCTCCCCTGATCTCCGAGGAAGGTGCAAGAGGTGCCCGCGTCACAGTCGCTGTCCTCAACGCAGGGCTGGCACAGGGTCGTCTCCGGATCGACGAGACCCGCCGCGATCTTGGAGTCACACTGTCCCGGTGGAGGCAGGATGTACTTGTCGTAGCCGGTCACGCGACCGCTCACCGGCGCGCGCTCCACCGGGTTCTGGGCGCCGCCACCTCCGCTTCCGTCCTCCGGAGGTGTCAAAGAGAGCAGGAGCAGGGTCACGTTCTTCGAGTTGAAGTCGACCGCGCTCGCCGTCGTGTACATGGACTTGCTGGCGCTGACCATGTGGGGACCGTTAAAGCCGATCTCCGAGAAGGTGATCTGGCCCCGCTCGTCGGTGAGACCCTGATGGGGCGTGCCCAGGTCGTCCCACCAGATCACCACCGCGCCGTCGACGGGCTGTCGATCCACAACATCGAGGACGGTGACGTTCACCGCTTCCCGGGCCAGGCCGCCCTGAACACCGCCGTACTTCAGGGTGGGGTCGAAGGCCTCATAGGGCATGGCCAACAGACCGATCTCACCGGCGTCTACGTTCACGTGACCCTGATCATCGGCCCGGGTCCGGACCACGAGGGTCGTGTCATCGATGGCGCCCAGGTTGGGCAGTGTCCAGTTACCGAAGCGAATCGTCTGCTCGCCCAGCCCGGCGCGGAGCCCCGTTCCGTGGAGTCGGACGATGCGGCCTCCGGAGCGACTCCCAAACTCTGGAGAGATGGCCAGGAGCCTGGGAGGGCCGTCGACGTAGTAGGAGAACCCCTCGGAGGTGCGCGCGGTGCGGCCGCCCTGATGCACCGTGAGATCGACCCGTCCGGCCTGACCGGGAGGGGTCGTGACGCGCAACGTCTCCGAGTCTTCGATGATCACGTCTGTGGCCTCGGCGGAGCCGACGGTGACCACGAGCCCCTCCTCGAAGCCCGTGCCTCGAATCAAGACCTCCTCTCCGCCCTCTGCCAGTCCTGCGGCGGGCTCAGCGCTGTAGACGTCGAGGAGCGGCGCGCGCTCGAAGAGGCCCATGCGCGCGGCGCTCTTGGTGGGCGTCTGAACCAGGACATCGGCCAGGCCTGCCTGACCAGGAGGCAGCACGATCCGCACGCGATCCAGCTCGGGATCGACGCGCTCAACCGAGGCGAGCGTGCCGTCAACTCTCACGGTCACCGACGAGGTGGTCGCGGTGGCCGAGAGCCCCGTGACCACGAGCTCCATCACGCCTCCCGCGCTCACGGAGGCCTGACCCGGCCAGGCATGAGCCACGTAGAGCCCAGGAGGTATCTGCTCCTCATCGAGGGCCATCCAGGCCTTGGGCATCGATCGTTCGTCGAGCTCGTTCTTCACGCTCAGGGTCGCCGCTCCGTGCTGCAGGGGCGGGGTACGAATCACGATCTGCCCCCCTGTGCCCTCCTCCAGGACCTCGGCCAGGACATCGTTGAAGCGAATCTCGCTGCCCGGCTCAAGGCCCTCTCCCTGGAGCGTGACCCGAGTCCCGCCGCGCCGGTCGCCGCCCGGCGGATCGATGGCGTCGATCTGGATCGGGGTGACGTAGCGGAAGGCGTACTCTCCAGTGCGCTGCTCAAACCCATTGGTGACGATGACATCAACGGTGCCACCGTGCCCAACACGCTGCCCAGGGAGCAGGCCTCGGAGCTCCGTGTCGTCGATCAACTCGAGATCAGCGACCAGACGCCCCCCGATCAGAACGTGAGTCTCCTCGGTGAACCCCTCTCCGGTGATCGTGACCTCGCTTCCCCCGGCCAGCGGACCGAGCGTCGGCGTGATGGAACCGTAGCGCAGGGGACCTCGGTACAGGTATCCCCGGTCGATCGTGGCGACCTGACCGTCGAGGAGCTCAACGCGGACGTCGACCAGACCAGGATCCTGGGGGGGCACGTCGCAGTTGAGGGATGTCTCGTCGAGAACCAGGACGCCGGAGGCGAGCACGTCGCCAAAGAAGACGCGAGCGCCCGGAGTCATGCCGGCGCCGAAGATCGTGACGCGCTCGCCGCCTTCGGGCTCACCCAGGCTCGCCCGAACCCGAAAGACCGAGAGGGGCGTGAACACGTCCGCGTCCAGGCCGTCGCCGGCGATATCCGGCTCAGGGAAGTACGTGGCGTCAAAGGACTCTCCCTCGTAGTTGGGGAGATCGGGGCAGCCGGTCAGCGCCAGGGCCAATGAGACGCACAGGAGCGCTCGGAGCCGGAAAAAACGGGGGGCGCTGACTTCGCTCAAATCACTCTCCCTGAAAGGGACGCGGTCGGGTTACCTGTAGGGGCAGGATACCGGTCCACTCGGTGCGGGCTCAAGCGCAGAGGCCCAGGCCTCGCAATTGCCTTCCCACCACCGAGAGCACAGGTCGTTCTCACGGCGCCTTTACGTGCCGGAGATACGGAGCATATGATCACCGACGAGATGAGCGATGAACGACCATCGGTGCAAGACCGGATCCTCCGGGCCGCCCACGAGCTGTTTCTGACCCAGGGGTACAACGGCTCCAACCTGCGTGACATCGCCGCCCGGGCGGAGGTCTCCATGGGGGGGATCTACCACCACTTCGCCTCGAAAGAGGACATCTACGAGACGCTCCTCAAGCGCACAGAGCTCGGGAAAGAGCTCCCCCGGCTGGGGGCCCTGGTCAGCGATCCGTCCTTCCCGGAGAACACGGCCCAGATCGGGCGCGCCATCTTCGACATCGCCAACCGCTTCCAGGACGACTTCAAGCTCGTCTACATCGACATCCTTGAGTTCCAGGGACGGAACATCAAACCCCTGCTCGCCCCGGTCCGAGAGACCCTGGGCATCGCGGCCTCTTCACTGCTCGGAGCCCGGATCGCCAAAGGCGAGGTCGCCGATCTGAGCCCCGGGCTTATGCTGCGGGTCATCGTCGGCCTCTATCTGTATCTCTACCTTGAGGACTCCATGCTCGAGCTCGACACGGCCGAGGAGATGGGGATGCCCGAGGACGAGGTCGCTGAGCAGATGGCCCAGATCCTCTTGCACGGTATGATGCGCGCTCCGAAATGACGGCGCTGCCCCTCGGTTCGCGCCACGGCACCCGGGTGCTCGATGTCTGACTCTGAAACCGATCTGATGCCCAACGCCTGCCTCTTCCTTGAGGACGGCGAGCGGATCTTCCGCGTGCACATGAGCGAGCCGCGGCTGACCATCGGTCGCTCGGAGAAGAACGACATCGTGATCAAGAGCGACGAGATCGAGGCCGAACACGCCGACATCTCGTTCCTCTCGCCCCACTTCGTGCTCTCAGCCCACGCCTCGATCCCTCCGAGCGTGAACGGCAAGCTCCTCGAGGGTCCTCGACGCCTCTACAACGGCGACGTGATCAACATCGCCGGACACACCATGACCTTCGTCAAGGTTCCAGCGACGAGCGACACCGTTGTCCAGCTCGCCATCTGGGGTGCGGGAGAGGAGCCCTACTTCCTCTTGTTGAGCCGGCCAGAGTTCACGCTCGGTCACGGCCACTCCCACATTCGGATCGCCGATGAGTTCCTGGGCTCTCCCCACTGCAGCATCGAGAACTTCTGCGCGGGCGTGCAGTTCATCGTGCCCATCGACGAGGAGCGTGGGGTGATGGTCGCCGGGAGCCGCATTCAGCGCAGGACACGGCTGCACGACGGTGACGTCCTCACCCTCGGCTCGACCGAGGTGGCCGTGCGACTCCACCCAAGACGCTCGCTGCCCAGCCCGACCGAGAGCCTCCCCCTCGACGGCGTAAGGCGGGCGCGGGTCGCCGATGATCTGCCGCGGGAGGCCGAGCCATCCCAGAGCACAGGGAGCGCCGAGCGGGTCCATCGACGACGCATGCGCGAGATCATTCAGGAGGCCGACCGCGACGGTGAGCGGATGGTCGAGATGGTCGGGGGCTTCGAAGAGGAAGACAGCGACGCCCGCTACTACCTGCCCGACGACTCAGGTCGCAGGCGACCGGTCCCCGTGGACGCCCGCATGGAGGAGGAGCCGGGCGACGGCCACACGATGGTCCTCCAGGTCGACGAGCGTGGGCGAGCCAAGCGAGAGCGCTACTACATGCCCGATGGCGACGAGGCCAGCCGGGTTCGCGAGCGAGACGCCCAGATGGAACGAGAGGGCTCCAGACAGACCCGGATGGACATCCCTGAGGTCGACGAGGGTGACCCAGAAGACGAGTAGGCGCGGCCCGCGTTCCGCGCATCTCGCCCGGAGCCATTGCGCCAAACCGTCCCCACGATCGACAATGGCCACCACGCCTCCTTCGTCCGGACGGTCCCGTGCCCTTCTCTGCCATCCCTACGATCAGCGACGAAGTCGTCGCGCTCCTCCTCATCGGAGACCAGGAGCCCATCGACGAGCTGGAGGCTATCGTGCTCCGGACCTTCCCGGACGCTCTGGTCGACCGGGCGAGCACGGCCTCAGAGGCGCGCAGCTGGATGGCGCGGGGCGCCTACCACATGATGATGAGCGCAGACCGCTTGTCTGATGGGGACGGGGTGAGCCTCCTCAGGGAGGCCCACAAGAATGATCCCAGCGCCGTGCGCGTGCTCCTCGGCGGCGAACTGTCCTCGGAGCTCGCAGCCGAGGCGATCAACAGCGGGAAGGTCTACCGGATTCTCACTCCGCCCTACACCCATAACCTTGTGGAGCGCTGCATTCGCAACGGCCTCGACTGGAGGCAGCACGGGCTGGCCATGAGCCTGCTGCTCAAAGAACAGCGTGAAGTGCATCTCGCCCTGGCCGCCTCCCTCTCGGCCCTCGAGCGCACCCAGCGCCAGATGGTCCACGTGGAGCGCTTGGCGACCGTGGGTCGACTGACGAGCGGCATCATCCACGAGGTGCGCAACCAGCTCACCGGTCTCATGGGCGTCCTGGACACGATCCGCTACGACGGCGGTCCCGCCTCGGAGACGGCCAAGCGAGGCTACGATGTGGTCAAGCGCCTGGTCGCGCGCATCTCCAGCATCGAGTCCTTCGCCCGAGGCGGCGGCTGGGCCTACGACATGGTCGATGTCAGCGCCGGCGAGATGCTCGATCAGCTCCACGCCTTGTATCGCCTCGAGGTCGGAGAACCCGGTCTCCTGGTGGCCGCCCGACCCGAGGTCCGTGAGACCCTCTTTCACCTCGACAGCGGCAAGCTGGCTCACGCGATCCTCTCGGTGGTTCAGGAGGGGCACGATCGGTTCAACACCTCCATCAAGCTCCGAGCCTCCCTGCGATCCGATGACTCTCTGCAGTTGGTCTTTCAGGCCTCGGCGGCCGAAAAGCGACCGAGGGTGAACTTGAGCGCCGAGGACGAAGCGGAGAACCCCCTCAGGACCGTGGTCAAGCTGATCGTCGACGCCCACGGAGGCCAGCTCCAGGAGCTCGACCCCGACCCGATGCGCGAGTACGCCCGGATCACCCTGCCCTGCGCTGCCCTCCACCAACAGGTGGCCGAGCAGGCGCCCGACCCGCAGGAGGATCCTTGAGCACGCCCGCGACCGGCCCCAAGACCTACCGTCGCCATGACACGGCCGCGGAGCGCCTGCCCGAGAACGTCCGTAGGCGCCTTGAGCGCGAGCTCGAGAGCGTGGTGACGGTCGTCGACACCTCGGGCGCCCTGATCGAGAGCCTGGGGCCCCTCCTGCCTAGCGGCTGGCGCCTCCGAGCCTTCACCTCCCACGTAGAGGCCCTCGCGAGCCTCTCGATGGAGACTCCGATCGCCGTGATCGCGGAGATGCGCGGCAAGGGTCAAGACGGAGTGCGGTTCATCGGCGAGGTGGCCAGCTCCATGCCGGATGTCCGTCGAATCTTGATCTCGGAGCGCGCCGAGGCCCGCGAGATGGTCACGGCCGTCAACGAGATCGGCGTGCATCGCGTCCTGGAGAAGCCCCTGAATGCTGATCAGGTCGAAGAGGCCCTTGAGGGCGCCTATGCCCAGCGTCGCCGTGAGCTCGCCGTGGAGTACCTCCTTGACGACGTGAGCGCCCAGAACGCCCAGCTCGCGAGCGCGCGGACCGCCCTGGAGGAGCGCGAGAGTCACCTGCTGCACTCCGAGCGGCTGGCGGTCCTCGGGCGACTCACCGACGGCCTCGCGGCGGGCATCGCGCCGCTGCTCGACGAGCTCAACCAGGTCGTCGACCGGCTGCAGAGCGACAACGAAGACCCTGATCACGAGGACCTGCTCAGCATCGGCCACGACGCTGTCGAGTCCATCGGAGATATCATCGAGGACATCGGGCGCTTCACCCGAGCCGATCACCTGGAGCTCAAGCGGGAGCCCATCGAGCTCGGGGAGATGGTGCGACGCACGACCCGGTTCGCGTCCTATGATCGTCGGCTGCGCTTGAGAACCCTGGTCGTTGACGCCGACACGAGCATTCAGGCGAGCATCGACGCCCGGCGCGTGCGCCAGGTCCTCCTGAACCTCCTCCGAAACGCCGCCGACGCTACGAACGAGGGAGCCAAGATCACCGTCACCCTGCGCCGGGACGGAGACTGGGCCGAGCTCGCGGTCACCGATGAGGGCGCTGGGATGGCCCAGGCGGTCGCCGACCTGGTCTTCGAGGAGTTCTTCAGCACGAAGGGCGAGGAGGGTCTGGGCCTCGGTCTCGCCTTGTGCCGCTCCACCATCGTTCAACACGGCGGCGAGATCCGGTGCGCGACCGCCCTCGGGGTGGGGACCACCTTCACCGTTCGCCTACCCCTGCTCGCCTAGGGGAGCCCTCTGTGATGCTCACCGTCCGCGAGTGCTCGCGCACCGACGTCGTGCCCCTGGGAGAGTTGACCCTCGACGCCCTGCTGGAGGCCCCCTCCTCGACCCAGGAGCTCGATGAGGTACCGAACTCTCCCCTCTACCTCGGTGAGGA
>CALCNF010000193.1 GCA_937897815.1 uncultured Pseudomonadota bacterium
ACCCCTCGTAGTGGTACACCGCCGCCTGCACCTCCCGCAGTGCTTGATGCACGCGGTGCATCGCGTCGTCGTACTGCACCGCGGCGAGCAGATCATGCTCTTTGAGGCCCAGGTTCACGAACAGCACGCTCCCGTCGGGCGAAAAGCAGACACCCGTAAACTCCGCTCCGGGCGAGCCATCGCCCACCTGGTTTCGTCGATTCCGAGCGACGTCATAGATTCGGCCGTCCCCCGTCATCGCACGGATGTACTGGTGGTGGGCGCCGTGCTTCCCGTCGTAGTTGTCCTCGGCCATAACGAGGTCGCCCCAGGGCGCCATCGTCAGGTTATCAGGGCTCGAGAGGACGGTCCTGTCCTTCACCTCGTACTCAAGACGAAGCGTGCCGCCGCCCTTCGGGTCTGCCCCAGGCGTATACTTGTAGATCTGGCCGCCATTGATCGGCCCGGCGGTCGAGGCCGCGAACCAGATATCTCGACCTGATCGGGTCACGCCCTCGGTCCGGCAGAACGTCGAGGCGCCGAGATCCATGCCCTGCGCTCGGCAGGTGTCTCGCGCGGCGCTCGGGTCGTCGATGTCCACCCAATCCACCTGCCATGTCTGACCTTCAGGCCAAGCGGTCACGCTGCGCTCGACCTCCTCATCGGTCACGAGCAGCCCGCCCGCGTCGGGCAGGTGGGTCACCGGTACACCTGGGATTCGCAAGGCCTGCAGGCGACCCCTTCCGAGGTGGTCCGTTGGGTCGTCAGGGATGTGCCTGTAGAAGCAGCCATCCCGCCGATCCTCGGTCATGTACACGATCCCGGTCTCGGGCTCGAGGCAAACAGCTTCTCGATGGAAGCGCCCCCAGCTCTCGAGACGATGCGGCTCCGTGAGCTCAGCGGTCTCGGCGCGGACGAGATAGGCGTACCCGTGCCCGTCCATGCTCGACTCCTCACACGTCACCCAGCCCTCAGGCACGACACCGCCCGAGCAATTGCTGTCCGTACCGGCCAGCACCATGCGCGAATCCAGAAGAGCTCGACTTCGGTCGCCACGAGTGGCCCCAAGCTCTTGCCTGAGCACCTCCGGGTCGATGACCATTCGGCTGACGCCGCCATAACACGTGGGGTCAGCGTTCGGCTTTGGTGGGACGCCTCCCTCATACATGGAGGCAGAGAACCCATACCGGTCGAGGAAGAACTTGTCTCCAAGCTCATGGTTCCTCAGCAGAATCCATCGCCCATCTGCGCCCTCGAAGCAGGCCATCCCGTCTGGCTGCGGCGGCATGGAATGCCCATCGCCCATCGCCACGCCGTCCCGCTGCAGGATGCGATAGGAGAACCCTTTGGGGAGGTCCAGGAGGCCCGTGCCCGCCTCAATCAACGGCCCGAAGCCTGCCAGAGGCTCAGGGATCGCGACGGGGACGGCGGTGGGAGGAGTCGGGCGCACGACCTGGCGACAGCCCTGCACGTACAGCTGCAGCGCGGAGACCGCGGTCCAGCCAAGGAACGCGCGTCTGCGCATTGGCCGACCCTTCGCTTCCTCAGTCACTCGTCACCCTCCAACCGATCTCGGTGCCACCGAGTAGCGGAGTCAGGGTCGAATCACCAAACGCCATCTGCTCTGGTGCGGTCCAGGGCTCTCGGCTCAGGGTTATGGTTTCAGTGTTCATCGGTAGCTCATAGAAGCGAGGGCCGTGCTCGCTAGCGAAGCCCTCCAGAGCACCGAGCTTACCCGCCTCATCGAAGGCTGTCGCGTAGAGCTCAATCGCCGCGTACGCCGTGTAGCAACCCGCGCAGCCGCAATCGGACTCTTTGTCTCCCGTCGCGTGCGGAGCGCTGTCCGTTCCCAGGAAGAACTTCGGGCTGCCGCTGGTCGCGGCTTCCAGCAACGCCTCCTGGTGTGTCCGACGCTTCAGGATGGGCAAGCAGTAGTAGTGGGGGCGAATGCCTCCCGCGAGCATGTGGTTTCGGTTAAACAGCAGGTGGTGCGCCGTAATGGTCGCGGCGACGTTGTCCGGCGCGCTGTTCACAAAGTCGACGGCGTCCGCCGTCGTGATGTGCTCTACGACGATCTTCAAACGAGGGAACGACTTCGCGATGTCCGCCAGGTATTTCTCCAGAAACACCCGCTCTCTGTCGAAGATATCCACGCTCTCTGTGGTCACCTCACCATGGACGAGGAGCAGAATGCCCTCCCGCTCCATGGCCTCGAAGATCGGATAGCGACCCTTGATGTCCGTCACGCCGGAGTCTGAGTTGGTTGTGGCGCCCGCTGGATACAGCTTCAGGGCCGGGACCACCCCGGTCTGCGCAGCCGCGGAGATATCCTCAGGTGTCGTCTTGTCTGTGAGGTAAAGCGTCATCAGGGGCTGGAAGTCGAGCCCCGCGGGGACGTGCTCCAGGATCCGCTCCCGGTACGCGAGCGCGGCCGGAACCGACGTCAC
>CALCNF010000194.1 GCA_937897815.1 uncultured Pseudomonadota bacterium
CTCTGCTCGCTCTACCAGCTGGGAGTCGAAGAGCACTCGGATTCGCACTCCAGCGCGCTTCTCGAGGCGGTGCAGCCGAGCGATTACAAGATGTACATGCCCCTGGTGCTGAGCTCGATCGTCACGGGTCGCGTGAACCAGTGTGTCCTGCACGGTGTGATCGACAGCCTCGTCGAGGATCTAAAGGCCCTGCTCGCCGAGGACCCCAGTCACACCCAGCAGCTGGCCCTGAAGGGGGCGCTCACTCGCTACCTGGTGACCATCGACTTCTACGGGATCGACTTTGACGCTGAGCTTGTGGGCGAGGTGTCCGAGTACCTGTATCCGATCTGGGCCGTGCCGAGCTACGGCGTCTGGGACAGCGCGCTGGTCTACGATCTCGTGAACGCCTACTACCTGGCCCTCAACGTGAATGAGACGGATATCCTCCTCTCGCTCGACAACTGGTGGCAGGAGTTCGGCGGGGTGGATCTGGCGGACTGCGTGGTGGACATCTGCCCGATCAAGGGGCTTCACCAGGTGGTCTTTATTGATGCCATGCTGGGCATCATCCCCGAGGACAAGCTGGTTCAGATCGCGAGCCTGCTTCTGTCGAACATCGGTGAGGACGGCAGCTATGGGTTCCCCGCGGTGCTCGGTCTGGACCCCTCTATCCTCTGGGAGCCCAGTTACTGCGATATCTTCTGCAGCTCCAAGCACTGGCACATCACCTTCGCGCTCAACCACCTCCTTGCGCGGCTTGAGCATCGCGAGGCGGACATCAAGGCGGGCGCGGCCCTCCTGGAACTCTAGCTTCCCAGCAAGCGCCCTCCACGCGTCCTCAACCAGCCCGCGAATTCAGACCCCACTCGCTCGCGATTTGGGTCTCAGGCGGATCGTTGTGTAAGCTCGTATCGCTCATCCAGCCTACGGGGGTCGGCAGCATGAGGAATACGGGTCTCACAGAACAGGGTGTCCACGCGCGTGCGCGCAGCCTCGGGGGTGCGCTCCTCGCGTGCGCGGTCGCGCTCACGCTGGTGCGCTCTCCAGCGCGCGCGGAGGCGCCGATGCCGACGCTCTTTAACGAGATGGGCGTCGAGCTGAACCTTCTGGGTCAGGGTCTACCGGACCGCGCCCCAGGATACTTCGATGTCGACCTCGATGGTGTCCCGGACGCGATCTGGGCGGGGGAGAAGGGGATCGTCTATCTCGCGATGCCCGAGCAGGGTGAGCCTGAACTGCAGACCGTGACCGCCGATCCCCAGCGCTTAGAGCTCGGCCCTCGAGCGACCCTGAGCATGTTGCCTATCGACGTGGATGATGACGGTGTCCAGGAGCTCATGGTCACCGGCCGCTTCCATACGTTGTTCGAGCTCACAGAGGCCCGCGTGCTCAAGCCTCATAAGTTCCCGTTGCCCCCGATCCCGGGCGTCACGATCTTCGATCTCGCCGTGGCGGATTTCAACGCAGATGGGCTCCCGGACATCGCGCTGGCCCTCGCCATCATCGCCAATGAGCGTCTCGTTCGTCGGGGATATCCGGACGTGATTCTCATGAACGTCGGGTCGGGCCGCTTCGAGAGCCACGTCTTCGAGCCAGCCAGAGAGGGCTTCTCGAACGGACTCACGGTCGTGGACATGGACGGTGATCGGCGACCCGACCTCATTGAGAGCATCAACTACAGCCACAACGTCGGCGCGAGCCGCGTCCTGCTCAACCGGACGCCACCTGGGGCTCGCGTCCCGGTCTTCGAGGCCCAGCAGTATCCCTTCGATACGGGCACCCATGGCATGGGGGCCTGCGCCGCTGACTTCGACCAGGACGGCATCGTCGACATCTACAACACGTCGGTTGGGCTCGACCAGCTCTCGATTGGGAGGCCGGATGGTAGCTACGACGATGAGTCGTTTCCTCGTGGTGTTTTGCACTTGTGGGGTGACAAGGGGCTCCGGTCTCAGTGGTCACCCTCCTTTGAGGACTTCAACCTCGACGGCCGGCTCGACATCTTCGTTCGTCAGGGCGGCTTTGGCGGTCTCTTCTCGCTGGATCTGACCGGACCAGGGGTCTCGGAGACAGGCCAGGACGTCCTGTATCTGCAGCGCGAAGACGGGAGTCTGGCCCGCGACTTTCCTCCCTACACGCCTGTCCCGCAGTCCACTGGCCGTCACGCCGTCGTCGGTGACGTCAACAGCGACGGCCGCCCGGACATCTCCTTTGGCGGCGGCCGGGGCTCGGCCAACTTCTGGCTGAACACGACGCCCGTCCCGGAGGGAGGACGCGCGCTGACCGTGCGCTTGTCTCCGACCGTGAGCGCGAACCCCCCTACGGGTGCATGGGTCGAGGGGGCCTGTGGAGATCTGACGATGAAGCGCATCCTGACGTCCGGCGGAAAGATGGGAGGCCACGCCTCCTTCGACATGTACTTCGCCTGGCCTGAGTGCGAATCCGAGGTCACCCTGAAGGTCGGTTGGCCCTCGGGAGCCACGACGACGCACGCCGTGGAGGCGGCCTCTACCCTGGCGGCGATCACGGAGCCTCAGTGGTGGTCTGCCTCCGAAGAGGTTCCCGGAAGCGTTTATGTCTCACCGGGCTCGGTTGGGGCGGAGGAGATCTGCGTCCAGGCGACGCCGGACGGCGCGTGGGATTGTTGCTCGGACGCAGCGGAAGGTTGTCACCTGGCGCTGGCCGAGGATCTCGAGGTTCGCGCGGTGGCGCGCGTCGATGACGCGCTCCCGATGGCCCTGATGGATCGAGGCTCGACCTGGCGCGTGGCCGTCGAGCCCAGCCCGCCCATTCCGGGCGAAGAGGCCGACATCCGCCTGCTTCACATTGGAGACCCTGAGCGTTTCGAGGAGAGCGAGCCCACGCTCTTCTTCGGAGAGCCCCTTGAGTACGCGGGCTCAAGCACCGTCGATGAGGAGCACCGCGCGCTGCGCTTCAAGGTCACGCTGCCCGACACGCTGACGAGCATGCCTGTCTCTCTGTTTTGCCCGCAGGGCTGCGGCAATGTGGAGCAGGAGTATCCCCAGGTGACCTGGACTCTGGACGTGGGTGGTGCGCTCGATCCCCGATGGATTCGCGCCGACACCTATCCCTACAAGGTCGAGGGTGGAGAGACCGAGTTTTGGGATTGGACCTCCTATGTGCTCGCGCGTGATCGAATCACGCAGCAGGGCTTCTCGAACCACACCAAGCTCTTCGGACCGGACGGGAGCGAGGTGACCCACCAGATCATCAAGGATCCGATGGGGGGATCTCGCGTGCGCTTGAGCGTGAGCCATGAGGAGCTCGTGGGCATCGAATCCCTGACCCTCCTGGATGTCCTCTCGGGCTACGAGGTCATCATGCCCGTTCTCCCCTCGGTGGGTCTGCAAGAGGCGTCCTCTCGTATCGTCGCCATCGAAGAGGGTATGCTCTGGCACCGCTTGGTTGAGAACGGTGACCTGGGCTCCATCTACCTCCAGCTCAAGGACGCTGACGGGCACACGATCTCGCCGGCCCTCGGGATGGTCTACATCGAGGCCGAGGGCGCTGATGTCATCATGCAACCCGTGCTTCGAGCAGGAGCCTACGACCTCCTTGGAATGTTCCGCACGACCGATTGCGTGGAGAACGGGGGACTCGTGCGGGTCTTCGCGCAGGACGGCAGAGAGATCTCGACCCACCCATTCACCTGTCGACCCGAGGGGATGCCCTCCCTGGACCCCGAGCTCTCGTGGGCCCAGATTCGAGAGGCCGAGGAGCCCATAGGCGGCGCGACTCACACGGTCCACATCCATGCATACACCCCCCACAACGAGACCCTGGGGGCAGACGCTAAGCTCGAGTTGATGATCACAGGCGGGGTCCAGGTGAACGCGAAGCGCCTTCGCTCAGACGCCGATGTGGATCTCGACATTCGCGCCGATCCTGGCCAGCACACGATGACGGTCGAGGTCTACGCCAACGATCAGAAGGTCGACACCCTGAGCATCGATGTGGATATCCCCGAGCCTGTCGAGGCGGACACCGTCGAGAGTCTCCCCGACGTCGTCGACCAGGATCTCGGCCCGCTTGACGCCGGGTCAGGAACCGCGGCGACCGAATCCCCTCCAGCGGCTCCGTCCAACCGCGACAGCGGGTGCGGAGCAGGCGGAGCGAGTGGAGGTCTATTATGGCTCTCACTGGTGCTCTTCGCGCTTGGACAGCGACGTCGGCGGTGGGCGCATTGAGAGGTCTATCTTCGATCCTGCTCTCCGGGACCCTGGCCGTCTGGATGACCAGCGCGCTCCTGCTCTCGACGGCCTCGGCTGAGGTCCGGGCGACCTCGTGGCGCTCCCTGGGGGATAGCGCGGGGCTCTGGCAGACGCACAGCGACTTCACCAACAGCCTCACACCCGTGTGGTTCGACCTGGACGGTGATGAGAACCCCGAGCCTCTTTGGCTGTCGGTTCTGGGGTCGGTCTATCTCGGCTCTGAGGACGGAGCTCCGAAAGCCCTTGAGCTTGATTTCCCGGAGAAGCTCAAACAGATCGACACCATCTCGCTCCTCGCCGTGCCGCTCGATGCGGACGGCGACGGGGACAAAGAGCTCCTCGTCCTCGGCAGAGAGCTTGTGCTGCTGAACCACGCCGGCGGGGCCAAGTTTACGGTGGCTCCTTCCAATCTTCCTGGTCTGCCCGGGAGCCTGATCAATGACGTCGCGGTCGGTGATCTGAACCACGACGGGCTCCCCGATATTGTTCTGGCGCTTGGCCTGGCTACATTTGACCGCGTTGACCCTGCTGGGCTCACCGATATGGTGCTCATCAACCTGGGGATGGGCCGCTTTGAGCGGCACCGCCTTGAGCCTTCCAGGCAGGTCTACACGCGCGGCCTGACCCTCGCGGACATCGATCGCGATGGTCGGTTGGACATCGTTGAGAGCGTCGAGGCCTCCGCCGTTGTTGGGCCGGGCCGCATCCTGCTCAACCGCACGGAGCCCGGCGGGAGCGAGCCGATCTTCGAGGTCTCCGATCACGTTTGGGACACGAGCCCCTTTGGAATGGGGGCCGCCGTCGGTGACCTCAATGAGGATGGCCACCTCGACATCTACAACACGTCTGTGGGCCGCGATCTGCTGACCTATGGGCAGTCAGACGGCTCCTATGTGCCCCAGAGCGCGGCGCTCGGGGTGAACCATGAGTGGGGACCGGACGCCATTCGGGTTCAGTGGTGTCCGAGCTTCCTCGACCTCAACGCAGACGGTCGTCTCGACATCCTTGTGCGCCACGGTGGCAAGGACGAGATCGAGAGCGCGAGCCTGGCCGAGATCGGGGTCGTCGCCTCTGACCTCTCCTATCTCCAGGGGCCTGATGGTCGATTTGAACGAGCCGAGCTTCCCTATGACTCCATCGCTCGGGGCAAGGGTCGCCATGCGGTGAGCGGCGATTGGAACGGTGATGGCTTACCTGAGATTGCCCTAG
The DNA here is from genome assembly GCA_937897815.1 of uncultured Pseudomonadota bacterium. Taxonomy (GTDB): domain Bacteria; phylum Myxococcota_A; class UBA9042; order PHBI01; family CALCNF01; genus CALCNF01. The sequence goes on from CALCNF010000194.1 coordinate 5,424, forward strand.
GCGGTCTGGGTGGCGCATCCGACTTTTGGGAGAACGAGACCACCCTCGGCTCGGACACCCAGGCGCTC
>CALCNF010000195.1 GCA_937897815.1 uncultured Pseudomonadota bacterium
GCAGGGGCAGATCTCGTCCACGGCGTCTGGGTCATACTTCGTCTCGTAGTCGAACCATCCCCCGTCGCGCGGCACGATCTCCACGCAGGGAAGCGAGTGACCCATTCCCTGGTCGTCCTCCAGCACCGCACAGGTGAACTCGCGACCCGAGAGCCACTCTTCAACGACAAGCGCGTCTGTGCCTGAGAGCATCGCCTCTCCTCGAGCCGCCAGGCTTTCGGAGTCGCGGACCACCTCGATGCCGACGCTGGAGCCTGAGACCCCGGTCTTCAGCACGAGCGGGAGGCCGAGGTTGGCCTCCACCTGCGCCCAGTCCACGCCAGCTCCCGTCAGCGTCCAATCGCGTGCGACCGGGAGGCCAGCCTGTCGATACACGACCTTCGTGCGGGCCTTGTGCATGGCGACCGCGGAGGCGGCGACGCCCGAGCCCTGGTACGGAACGCCCAGGAGCTCAAGAGCACCCTGAATCACCCCATCCTCGCCGTCGGCCCCGTGCATGGCTACGAAGGCCACGTCGGGTGCCCAGGCCGCCAAGGATGCGAGCCCCTCTGCCATGGTCCCTGGTTGCTCTTCCCAACGCGTCGAGCCGTCCCGCTCGATCCGCAACGAGCGCGTCTCATGGCCGAGCCGGACCAGGGCCTCACGGACCGCCTGACCGGTCACCAGAGAGACATCATGCTCTCCGCTCCGTCCGCCTACGAGCACCGCGACCTTCATGACTCGAACCTCTGCCGCTTCGTCCACGAATCAGGCCAAAGGACAACACGCTCGGCCGCGAAACGCCACTTTCCATCGGTAGGGCCCGGTGCTATGGCCACTCGACCATGAATGACGTCAAAGACGAGAACGAAGAACGCGACCGCTCGAGGGCGAGGACGTGGCTCGCCCGAGGCGTGCTCCTGGTCATGGTCATTGGAGCGATCGGCTTCTTCAACTCACGGCAGATTGAGGCATACGTCGCCCTTGGCGTCGGTCCCGTGATGCGGGCCGACGACGGGGCGGGCCTCAAGCGCGAGGCCGTCGAGGTGATTCATCTGACCCTGCGAGATTCCGATGGAGAGCCCGTCGCGCAATCCGTGATGCACCTGCCTCAGGGCATCCAAGGACCCGCGACGCCGGCCATGGCTGTCCGCGTCCCCCGAGGAAGCTACCTGGCAGAGGTTCGCCTTCAGGGGCCTGAGAGTCGCCGCGCCACCCGCACCAAGCAGCTCCACCTCACCGAATCCGGCTACCAGCATCTGGACCTCGACTGAGGGTTGGTTCAGGCGCAGGGTGACGCGAGCCGCCCCGGTCAGGCCCAATGACCCGCCCGGGGCAGCCGGCCGTCTCTAGAGGATCCCGCAGGCCTGGTACTCGGCTCCGCACAGGGGAACAAAGCAGCTCTCATAGCTGTCATTCGCCTGGTCGTTGCAGGCGCTCTCGCACCCGGAGTCACCGGGCATGCAGCTCGCCATGCACCCCTGCCAGGCCGAGTTCGACTGGTCGTAGCAGGTCTGATAGTTCGACGAGCGACAGTCGGTGACCGCCTGGAACGCCTCGGCCTCCGTCACGGGTGCCTCGGCTTTCTGTCCTTCGATGCACGCGTCGATCTCTTCTTGGCACCCCTGGACGCATCCATCGCTGTTGCACCCCGAGGCGCACGCGCTGTAGGCGGGGATACAGACATCGAAGACGGCCTCGTAGATGTCGAGGCAGGTCTCGTTGCCAACGCCGGTGCCGGCGCCCGGCTCGCTCCAGTCACCGCCTGAGCCCTGAGAGGTCTGGTTCACGCAAGCGTTGTACTCGCTTGGGCAGAAGTCTTTCTGACACTGGTAATAGTTGTCCATGCCACCCGGCGCGTCGGCGCACATGGCGTTGCTGCAACTTCCCAGAGCGTCGAGGAGGTCCATGGCTGCGTCATTCATGCCGGCGTAACAGACGTCGATGCATCCGTAGAACTGCTGCTCATCGTTCGCCGTGGCATAGCAATCCTGGATACAGGCATACCCCTCGCCGCAGGTCTCGCTTCCGCCGACCACACCGCCACCACCATCTCCGCCGCCGCCCGTGTTCGGGACGCCGCCGAAGCAGGTCGCGTAGGTGTCGGAGCAGCTCTGCTGGAGACAGGCTTTGTAGCTCGAAGCGTCCTCCACCTGGTTGTTGCAGTGCTGGATGCCGCACTGAATCAGGGAGGACCACTGGGCCTTCGCCTCCTGCGAGGCCTCATCGTAGCAAGCCTGGCCGCAGGCCTGCTCACCGTCGCAGGCGTCCTCGCACTCATAGAGGCTGGCGCACTGGGTCTCGTCGTTCGCCGGGTCTCCACCCTCGCTTGGGCTGGGCTCCTCATTGGCGCCACCCGTGTCGCCCGCCTCTGCCTGCAGAATCTCCACGCCGCACACCTGGTACACCAGCCCACAGACATCGACCATGCACTGCATCAGCGCCGCGTTGGCCTCATCCGCGCAGGCCTGAGCGCATGTCTCATTGGCGCATGCAGCAGCGCAGTCGTTGTACAGGGTCTCGCCCTTGTCGTAGCAGCCCTGGTAATGGGTCTCTTCGCATACACGGAGATCCTCGAACTGCCCCTGCCCGAGCTGACTACCCTGATCGACCGTGCCGTCATAGCAGCCCCAATAGGTGCTCTCGCAGACATCTGCGCAGCTCTGGTCCTGACACGCGCTCACACACCCGTAGTACGTCTCGTAACACACGGAGATCGCATCATAGATCTCCAGACAGGTGAGTCCCGGGTCATCACCCGCCCCGCCCGACGGCGCGCCTCCACCTTCGCCGATGGCGCCGGGGCCGCCGCTGGGAGCTCCCGACTCGGAACCGGAGCCCTGATCTTCATCCTGCGCCGAGCCAAAGGTGGGCGACGTCGAACCTGAGGCGCCCGCGCTGTCATCGGGCCGCGGAAGATCCGAGCCTGGCTCGGCCGGAAGCGCCAGACCATCAGACTCGGGTTCGCCACCCGAGTCACATGCGGGAAGCACCACGAAGAGCGTCGCGGAGCAGAGAAGGGAAACGAGCGACGTGCGGGTCATGAGAACACTCCTTGTCACGGGTCAACATCCATAGAGAGACAGGCGCGAGAAGCCTCTTCGCGACCATCAAGAGAACGGGTCACAGGGAACGAAGCGGGCGGCCACCCAGAGCCCCGCCGCGCATCTCGCCCTTGGTCGAGCTCGTGCGACTGGCCTGAGAGGACCCGATGGTCCCAGAGCTGCACAGACTCCAGGCGCTCGACGTAGGCATGGGTAGCTCCAGCCCCTGCCCGGGCTGTCCCTTCAGAGCCGCGATGAGCGTATCGGGCAACATCAACCCGGCGAAGGCCAGCGACCTCTCGTCGGCCGTCAACAGCATCGTGTTGGCTTGGGTATAGCGCTGCATCGGTAAGGCTCCTCGACATGGGAGGACCCTACTCGCAGCTATCGACTAATAAAAACGATATATACTGCGCCGAACATTCACTTTTTCTGAACCTTTGTGACCAGCGCTGTACCGACTGCATGCAGCCACCCCAGCGCAGGGCGCGACAACAGGGACCTGGGCGCCGTGCGAGTTCGCGCCCTGCTTGCCCGCTTCGTCTCTCAGAGACGAGCGAACGTTCCCGCTAATCGTCGGTCTCCAGACCCGTACAAGACTCGAAGCTGTGGGTGCAGTAGTTCTCGAGCTGGCAAGCAATGCAGCCCAGAACGTTCTCGTGCACGTCAGGATCCGCAGCCCCGCAAGAGGTCAGGCAGTTGTCCTTGGAACAAACCGCGAGGTCGCCGAAGCACGCGCTACAGCCTGTAGACAGCCCCAGGGTCCCCGAGACGGCCTCTACGACACAGCCATGAAAGGCCTCGTCGTCAACCGACTTACCTGGCCGACCACCGACGAGCACAAAGCACTGCTGTGCGTTGACCATCACCCACTTATAGATGGTGTTCTCTGCCCAACTCATCAGCTGCGCCTGGTCATCCGCTCCCACGCAGTGCGGTCCTTCTGACCCGGCATCCCCGGCGGCATCGGTCGCCGTCGAATCCTCGGTGGCCCCTGCGTCCTCCGTGTCGCCTGTGCCGGTCGGCACGTCGACCACGGTATCGGATGCGCTCACATCGGCGTCCTGCTCAACATCTGCGGACATCGTGTCTTCGGCAGCGGTGTCGCTGACCTCTTCGACATCGCCGTCCGAGGTGTCAGCGGAGGCCGTGTCGGCTCCGATGTCCTGCGTGACGTCTTCGACAGGCGCGAATGGGAGAGGAGTGGGCGCATCCTCTTCGGCGCACCCAGCGGTGAAGATCAGCAACACGAGCGCGGCTACCCAGGCTGGCACCGGCCTTTTTGCTGGGTTCTTCATCATTCGCTTGTGCACTGGTCTCAACGCTAGCATGCGTGGAGACCGTACCAGATGGCATACCCGGCTGCCAGATGCTCGTTACAAATCGAGGTACCTGGATGACACCTACGCGAGAGGTCTTCCACCACAAACAGCTCTGCGCAACCGACCGCGGCCTGTGGAAGTGAGGCCGCCGCCCCATCGCCTAATTCTGGGGCAGCGTCATGTCCTCGGTGAGCGACCAGCCAATACACATGTCGAATGTGTGGGAGCAGTAGTGCTCCTTTTGGCAGTCCAGACAGCCCTGGAGGTTCATCCCTTCGCTGATCTCGACTGCGCCACATGACTTGGTGCAGAACAGCTTGCTGCAAAGGCCGATATCCGAGAAGCAGGACGCACACTCGGAGCTCACCCCAAGGCCGTCCTCAACGACGTCCAGGATGCAGGCCTGAAACTCGTCGTCCGGGATGCCCGGGTTCTCGATGGTCCCGCCAAGGCCGTAGAAGCACCCTTGAACCTGAACCAGCATCCACTTGTAGAGCGCCTCATTGGGGTACTCGGCCATCGCATCCTGGTCGGCCTGGGCGGCACAGAGGTCCGCGGGGGCCTCACCCCCAGCGTCACCTGGCGGGACCCACTGGGCGTCTCCAGCCGCCGTGTCCGTCCCAGGACCAGCGTCCTCTGGCGGGCTCGTAGGGGCGTCCGTCCCGGTAATATCCGCGGCGGAAGAAGCGTCGTCTGCCGACCCGCTATCCGCCGATGGCAGCTCCGTTGTGCTGCCGCCGCCGTCACTGGAGTCACACCCGGCAACCCAGCCCGCGGACGCGAGCACTGCGATGTAGACCAGAGTCGTCTTCAACATGTGAGCTCTCCTTGTCAGCCGCTCGTTACGGGACGCTGCGTCGGCTGGTCGGTGTGCATATACACTATGCGAACCGAACAAAACAACAACAAACCCTACCCAAAAGCTCTGCGGCTTGCAGGGGAGTGCCCTACCCAACTGCTGGCGGCGCTCTAAAGAGGAGCAAGGAGCGCCCAGGTGTACCTTCAGGGGCTCTCGCGCGCGCGCCGCCGCCTGCTTCAAGAGGGCGGGGGGACCGACTTGGCTCCACGCGCAAGGGGACCGGCGCCCAGGCATACGGCTGCCGGGCGCCAGCCCCGCGTGTTCCGCCTCGAGCGAGGCGGAACCTCGCCTCCTAGTTGTACGAAAGCTGCAGGTCCTGGGTCATGGACCAGCCCACGCACTTGTCGAAAGTGTGAGCACAGTAGTGCTTCTTCTGGCAGTCGAGGCAGCCCTGCAGGTTCATGTTTTCGCTGATCTGCACGTTGCCGCATGACTTGGTGCAGAAGTGTTTGGAGCACAGGCCGATGTCCGCGAAGCAGGAGGAGCAGTTGACCGTAAGGCCGAGACCCTCCTCTATGGCGTCCGAGATGCAGGCGTGGAAGTCGTCGTCCGGGACCGCCAGATTCTTCATGCTCCCCCCGAGCCCATAGAAGCAGCCTTGCACCTGGGTCAGCACCCACTTGTAGAGCGCAGGCTCGGGCTGGGCGTGCATGATCTCCTGGTCAGCGGCTCCCGTGCACAGCGAATCCGTCGGCTCGGAGGTGATGTCCGGGGCCGGCTCGGCGTCGCGTGGGAGCGGCGCGTTGTTGTCGTCATCTGAGCTTGGCAGGAGAACGGCCA
>CALCNF010000196.1 GCA_937897815.1 uncultured Pseudomonadota bacterium
GCCGCCGCCAAAGAAGCGGCCGTTCGCGATGGCGACCGTCACGGCGCGCATCTCTACATCGAGCGACTGCGCGCCCTCGATCCGCATCCGGATCAGCGGGTTCTTCCACCCCCACAGGGACAGGGCGGTGGCGACTCCGTACGCGGCGCGCCCCCCCAGGGCCGAGAAGGCGTGCACGTGTCGGTCCACCAGGCCTCCCAGCCCAAAGCTCGCCACGTTCGCGAAGTACCGAGAGAACGGTGCGTCGGTCTCCGCGTCTTGCGCCGTCACTCGCCCCACATCCAGGGTTCGGACCTGCCCCTTGGCCAGGAGCTTCAGGGTCGCTCGAACGGTTGGGGTGCGGAGCGTCCGGCGGAGGTCTCCTCCGGTTCCTCCTGACAGGACACACAGGGCTGGTCGCTGTCCAGGGCCAGCCCCTTCCATCAGGCCGTTCACCACCTCGTTGACCGTTCCATCACCACCGCAGACGACCACCCACTTCCGCCCCTCGCTGGCGGCCTGTCGGGCCACGTCCATGGCGTGTCCAGGACCCGTCGTGAAGGCCACATCCGTGGGACCCACGGCGTCCATGATCGCGTGCTCGACGCGCCGGTAGATCGTATGGGCGACACCGCCACCTGCGTGGGGGTTTACGACGACCAGCGCCTCGGGGATCACGCTCATCGAGCCCGCCCCGGTACCGCGCGGTCGACGAGGGCGACCACGCTCAGGACCTCCAGCCGGTCACCAGCGGCTTCGGCCAGTGCCGTCCAGCACTCGGGCGAGAAGGTCACCAGATGTTCAACGCCCTCCTCCAGAGCTCGCGCCACCACCCGCTCGGCGGCCGAGGCGGTGACGGGCGATGCGGCCTGAGGGAGACAGCCTCCGCCTCCACAGCACCCGAGCTCGCTGCTCAGAGACGAGATGTTCAACGCGGGCTCCTCCAGAACCCGACCCAGGAGCTCGGTCTGCACATCGATCCCTCCGGACCGCGTGGGCAGCCGACAGGAGCGAATGTAGCCGAAGCGGCCCTCGAGCCGCTTCACAGAGTCTCCGTAGAGCAGCGGGAGAAGGAACTCCGCCACGTGCAGGACCTCGGCGGTCACCCGCGGCCCCTCCCTGGGGTAGACGCTGCGCAGTACGGTCGCCGCTTCGGACGACAGCACGACCACGTGTTTCGAGAGCGCGAGTTCCTCACGCATCCGCACGGAGAAGCGACGAAAGCCCTCCCGGTAGCCGGCCTGCCAGAGGGACGCACCCGTGTCCAACCAGCTCGTGGGCGAGATCCCGAGCTCACTCTCCCCCAATCGATCCGCGAGCTTCAGAAGGACGCGGACCTCCTCGCCATCAGGCGGCACATCGCGATGGCCTGGGAGCACAAGGATTGACGGGGTCTTCGCGTGTCCTGTGGCTCGCTTGGCGCTGATCTTGTTCTTGAACCGATGCACGAACGCCTCGGCGCCAACGGGAGCCATCCCACGAGCGACCACCTCAGCCCGGGCATCCACCAGGGTCGTCGCGACCGGAACGTCGTGCTTGCACGCGTCGGTGCACGCGCCACAGCCTGTGCAGTGGTAGAGCACCTCTGCCAGGTCCTGAGACAGCCTGACCCGCTTCTCCATGACGTGTCCCGCGACGCTCATCAAGCCCCACGGAGATACCGTGTCACGGCCCTCCGCCGTCGCAACTGGGCACGCGTGCCTGCACAGACTGGGGCAGTAGGTGCACAGGGTCAGATGTTCTTCGTGTGGTTTGAGGCTCTTCATCGCTGCAGGTCGCTATGGGGTTTGGGGGTTTAAGACACCCTGGGGATCGAGAGACGTGCGCATGGACTCGCGGACGGAGGCCCACACGCTCACGGGCGCCTGGGAGTGCTCCTGGATCAGCGCGCGAACCAGGTCCGCCTGCGGTCCCTGGACGCCCTCCGCGAGGCTCACCCAGGCACCCTGACGGCTCATTCGCACGACCCACAGTCCCGGTGGCGTCTCGTCTCCAAGGTCGGTGGCGAGACCGGCCAGGCGCGTCCAGGGCACACCGACGACGGGCGCCTTCCAGCCGCGAGGCGGGGGGAGTAGACCCTCATGCAGGTGCCAGCCGATGGGCGGTTCTAGGCGCTCGAGAACGCTGCTCATATGCTCGTCGAGCAGCTCTCCAGAGACGCTCGACTGCCGCCCCCATGGCTCAACGAGGACCAGCACAGGCCGCTCCTCGCTCAGACCCACCCGCTTGGCTCCCCAGCTCCGGTCGGGAGCGGGGGTCAGGA
>CALCNF010000197.1 GCA_937897815.1 uncultured Pseudomonadota bacterium
CGACGACGGCAACCAATGCACGGTAGGAGACACGTGCGTGAACGCCATGTGCGTCGCCAGCGAGATGGCGATCTGCGACGACAAGAACCCCTGCACATTCGATGTGTGTGACCCGAGCACCGGATGCTCCCACACCGCTCAAGACGGCTTCTGCTCCGACGGCAACGCCTGCACCGTGGGCGACATGTGCGCTGGCGGAGTCTGCGTCTCGGAGGGGATGGCCGCTTGCGATGACCAGAACCCCTGCACGGTCGACAGCTGTGATGTCGAGCTGGGCTGTGTCCACAGCCCGAGCCCGAGCCCGTGCACCGATGGGAACGCCTGCACCACTGGCGACAGTTGCCAGGGAGGGGTCTGCGTCGCGGAGGCCTCCATTATCTGTGACGATGGAAACCCATGTACGGTCGACAGCTGCAACTCGCAGGTCGGCTGTCTACACACCCCCTCGGAAGGCCCCTGTGACGACAAGAACGCTTGCACGACCGGGGACTCCTGCCAGGCCGGTGTGTGCCTGGGAGACGGCGCGCTTCTCTGCGATGACGGCAACCCGTGCACCCTGGACATTTGTACGGTCGATGGCGGCTGCGCCCACGAGCCCCAGCCGGGTGGCTGTCTCGATGATGACCCTTGTACGGTCGGCGACACCTGCGTGAATGGAGCGTGCGTGCCGGGTGACCTTCTGGCTTGTGACGACGGCAACCCCTGTACAGCGGACTCGTGCGGACCCGGAGGGCAGTGCCAGCACCTACCCACGGACGAAGCCTGCGATGACGGCAACCCGTGCACGGCGGGGGATCACTGCTCCGATGGTTTCTGCAAGGCGACCTCGATGACGGACTGCGATGATGCAGAGATCTGCACGCAGGACTGGTGCGACGTGGAGATGGGATGCATGCACACACCGAATGACGCACCGTGCAACGACGGTGACGCGTGCACGGTCGGCGATGTGTGCGCGAACGGAACCTGCGCAGCTGGCGAGCAGGCCCTCGGGTGTTCCGACCAGAACCCCTGCACTGTGGACGGCTGCGACCCCTTGATTGGGTGCCTCTTCGATGCGCTTGAAGGCCCGTGCGACGACGGCGATGTCTGCACCGAGGGCGACAGCTGCGTCGCCGGCGCCTGCGTTGGCGAGACGGTCTCGTGCGACGACGGGAATCTCTGCACGACCGACCTCTGCGATGTTGAACAGGGATGCGCTCACGAGGTCAACGAGCTTCCTTGCGACGACGGCAGCGCCTGCACCGCGAACGACACATGCGATGGCGGGGCGTGTCTGGGTCAGAGCATCGAGTGCGAGGACGGTGAGTCTTGCACGGATGACTTCTGCGACCCTGCCGTGGGCTGCCTGCATCCGAGCCTCGACGGTCCGTGCGACGACGGCAACTCATGCACCGTGAATGACGCCTGTGGTGATGGGGCCTGTCAGCCTGGCTCGAGCCTGAACTGCGACGACGGAGACGCGTGCACCACGGACTCGTGTGACCCGACCTCGGGTTGTGTGCACACGGAGATCCCGGACTGCTGCGCGGGCGTGAACGGCCAGGTGGAGTTCTCCTACACGGGCGCAGTGCAGCAGTGGACGGTCCCGGACTGTGTCAGCTCGGTCACGTTGACCCTACGCGGCGCTCAGGGAGGCGGCTCCCAGGGCTGCAGCGGATCAGAGGATGATGGGGGCTTGGGAGGCCTCGCGTCCGGTGTGCGCGCCGTGTCCCCTGGAGAGATCCTCTATATCTATGTCGGTGGCGCGGGGACGCAGGGGAACGGAGACAACAACTCCGGCTGGAATGGCGGCGGTGACGCGGGCCAGTACGGCGGCGGTGGCGGCGGCGGCACGGACGTTCGAACCGTCAGCGGGGACCTGAACAGTCGTTTCATCGTCGCGGGCGGCGGTGGAGGGGGCAACACGGGGTGCCCGAATCACGCCTTCTCTGGCGGGTCAGGCGGCGGAGGAACGGGCGGTGACGGAGACGCCGGAACCCAGACCTGGACTCCGGCCGGCGGCGCCAACCAGACGTCGGGCGGAAGCGCTGGCTCCAACTGCAGTCCGGGTGCGTTCGGCGCGGGAGGAACGAACGGCGGCTACCATATGGCAGGCGGCGGCGGTGGTTGGTACGGCGGCGGCTGCGCCTATGCGGCCGGCGGTGGCGGCGGCAGCGGATACGTCGGAGGCGTGACGCAGGCGTCGATGAGCAACGGAACGTCCACGGGTAACGGCAGCGTGACGATCTCGTGGTAGGGCAGGCTGCGCGGTCTTCAGAAGGTCTCATGCGAGGCAGGGCGTGACGTGCTCAATAGTGTTGGTTTTGTTACGCTTTGCTCGTTGACGAGGGGGCAGGTTCCGTTATGGCGATGACCTTGAGACCATCATGGAGGGCGTGGGGGGCCGTGTGGGCCTGCGCCGCGCTCCTGGTCGCCTGCGCAGAGGACGAGCCCGCTGTGGCTCCTTCGACGCCTGACGCGGCGGCCGCGGATGTGGAAGACGCTCCACCGGAGTTTGAACCTTTTGCAGCGGCGACCCCTCGAGTGTCGCGACTGAGTCAGCGGCAGTACACGAACACGGTCCATGACCTCCTGGGCGCGGACGTCGTGGTTCCCAAGAACCTGGAGCCTGACATGGAGCAGCACGGCCTGTTCTCGGTCGGCTCCACGGTCTCAAGCGTCTCGCCGCTCGGGGTCGAGCGGTACGCAGATGCGGCCGCGAGCATCGTCTCCCAGATCATGGAGTCGGATGAGAAGCGCGCCATGCTGATCTCCTGCGACCCCTCTGAGTCAGGGGAGGCAGAGTGCCTCGGAGAGGTGATCTCGACGTGGGGCTACCGTTTCTGGAGACGGCCCCTGACCGACGACGAGGTCGACACGCTGGTGAACCTCGGCCTTGGAGCAGCTGAGAAGCTCGAGAGCTTCGACGAGGGCGTCCGCTATGCGCTCCTGGCCGTGTTGCAATCTCCCTACTTTCTCTACCGGATCGAGTCCGGCGAGGAGGTGGACGGCGCTCGGCGTTATACGGGTTACGAGATGGCGGCGCGGCTCTCCTATGGACTCTGGAACACGGGACCAGACGATGAGCTGCTCGAGGCCGCAGCGGAGGGAGCGCTCACAGAGGACGCTGGCCTTGAGGCCCAGGTCGACCGGCTCCTCGCATCGGAGCGCGCTCGCGTCGGAGTCAGGAACTTCTTCGCCGAGTGGCTTGAGCTCTATCACCTCGATTATCTGAACAAGGACCCGAACACCTTTCTGCACTTCAGCGCCGAGCTTGGCGCGGCC
>CALCNF010000198.1 GCA_937897815.1 uncultured Pseudomonadota bacterium
AAGTGTAGAGCGGCAAGCACAGGATCCTCGCCCCGAGGTCCTCCGTGACGGGCAGATGAGCGTCCTGGTCAAACGCCGCTATCTGATGAAGCGGGGGCCAGAAGTAGCGTCGCGCCTCGACACCGAGCCTGGCGAAGGCTCGAATCACTTCGTCCACGGGAGCGTCACCCGTCCAACGCAGCGCCAGGTTCTGTCCGTTGGCGTGGACCATCTCCGGGATACGCTGCACCTGAAACACGCCGCCCTTCGCCTGCGCTGCGGCGTTTCGAAGCCGGTTGTAGATGGCTCTTCGTCGGTTCAGGGCCTGCCCGGACCGACGAAGCGTCGTGCGTCCCACCGCGGCTCGCACCTCGTCCAACCTCGAGTTAAAGCCAGGAATCGACTGCCTCAAATCTTCGGGCTCCAGGCCGTGCCGACGAAGCTTCCGCAGGAGCGCCCTGAGCTGAGCGTCCGGGGCCGTAATGAAGCCCCCCTCGACCGCCGGGAGGACCTTGGTGGCGTGCATGCTCCAGGCGGAGAACGACACCGGCGAGGGCACGCGCTGGCTGCCTCGCTCCGTTCCAAACCCGTGCGCGTTGTCCACGATGTAGGCGGCGCCCTCCTCCTGCGCGATCTCGGCGAGGGTGTCATGGTCCGCAGGGACCCCATAGGAGGTCACAGACAGGACCGCGCGCACCTCTCGCTCCTCTTCGAGGACACGCTGAAGCGCTTGGGGACAGAGCGTCCAGGTGTGGGGATCGACATCACAGAAGACGGGCCGATGCCCCGTGTGCACCACAGCGGAGGCGGAGGCGATGTACGTGAACGCGGGCAGGACGACGACGCCCGGCTCAAGATCGAGCGCATACAACCCGAGCCGCAGGGCCTCGCTGCCCGAGGACACGACGACCACGTCGTCCACCCCGAGCGCCTCAGACAGCTCGGTCTCCAGCGCCTGGAGGTTCTTGCCGTCATTGGTGACCGCTCCGCTCCTGAGCAGACGCTGGATCCGTGTCATCACTCCGTGGTCATGGGGGATCGACGGCCGGATGGCGGGAAGCCAGGCGGGCTCGACGGCGGTGACTCGCTCCTCTTCATCTGCGAGGAGCCCCCAGTGGTCCAGGACCCTCGTGAGGCCCTCCGCCAGGCCGATCTCGGCGCGATAGCCCAGGGTCGACTCCAGCTTCTTCAGGTCGGGGACACGCTCCTCGATCTCCTCGAACCCATCACCAAAGAAGGTCCGCCCAGGGACGTTCAAGGTGCCCACGCGCTTCCCGCTCAGCGACAGCATCAGCTGGGCGA
>CALCNF010000199.1 GCA_937897815.1 uncultured Pseudomonadota bacterium
CCCTCATGGCCCTGCCAGGTTCCGGCAACCTCATTGGAGGCCGGGGCGTGACGCTCCACACCGTACCGCGCCGCGGCAGCCGCGCCATGCGCTACCCGGGCGCACCCGATGGCGTGAAGATGGCGTGCGGCGAGAACCCGAAGCGTGTCTATGGGACTCGCAACTCCTCGCCCCAGACACGCATGGGCAACCTGTACGTTCAACGAAGCGCCTTCATCGACGCGGTGGAGTACAAGAAGAAGCTGGACAAGGCCGAGGCGCCCAAGCGTGACCTGAAGCTCGAGACGCTCGTGGGTCTTATGGAGGGTGAGCTCCTGGGCCACGTTCACTGCTACCGCGCCGATGACATGATCAACATGCTTCAGCTCGCGGACGAGTTTGGCTTCAAGATCCGCTCCTTCCACCACGCGGTGGAGGCCTACAAGATTCGCGACATCCTGGCCGAGCGCGACGTCTCGGTCTCCACCTGGGCCGACTGGTGGGGCTTCAAGATGGAGGCTTACGACGCCATTCAGGAGAACGCAGCACTCCTCTCGGAGGCCGGGGGTATGCCCATCATTCACTCCGACTCTGCACGGGGCATTCGTCGCCTGAATCAGGAGGCCGCCAAGGCCATGGCGCACGGGAGGCGGGCCGGGATCGAGATCTCGGAGAACGAAGCGCTCCGATGGATCACCTACAACGCAGCCTGGGCCCTCGGCATCGAGGGGGACGTGGGAACCCTGGAGCCCGGTAAGAGAGCGGACATCGTGGTTTGGGACGGCTCCCCTTTCTCCGTCTACAGCAGCGCTCGTTGGGTCTTTATCGACGGGGTCTTGAGGCATGACTCCAAGGGAGAGAGCGTCCCGTGGAGCGACTTCGAGGTCGGTCAGGAGGTGCAGCCATGAGAAGCGTCGCGATCCTATCGCTGATCCTCCTCGTCGGCGCGCCAGGCGTCGAGGCGTCCGAGCCGTGCGTGGTGATTCACGGTGGGACGGTTCACTTCACCGACTCCACCCGAGCAGGGACCGTGACGTTCCGCGGGTCTCGTATCACGGCGCTGGATGAGCCCGAGGTCGCTGAAGGCTGCGAGCGGATCGACGCTACGGGGAAGATCGTCACCGCGGGCCTGGTCGAGTCCTCCAGCGCCCTGGGCCTCACGGAGGTCGATCTCGAGAAGGCCACCGTAGACCACACGCCAGGCGGCGCTCTCGCCGCCCGTCCGGTGCGGGCGAGCTTCGCCGTCGCGGACGCCTACAACCCTCGGTCGAGCCTCGTGGCCATCGCGCGAATGGGGGGAATCACCTCCGCGGTCAGCCACCCCAACGGTGGTCTCGTGAGCGGCCAGAGCGCCTTCGTTGATCTTCTGGGCGCGACCCAGGCGGACGCCGTCCAGCGACGCGCTGTAGGAATGCACGTCCGTCTAGGCGGTGGCGGAGGCTCCAGGGTCGATGGACTCTCTGGACTCAAGAACCTCCTCTCCGAGAGTCGGGTCTACCGAGACAAGGGCGAGGACTGGCGCCGCATGCGCTACCGGGGATTTGTGAATCCCACCACCGAGCTTGCGGCTATGCAGCCGGTGATCGCGGGACGCCTCCCCCTGGTCGTGCACGTCGACCGGGCCTCCGATATCGAGGCGCTCCTCAGGCTCGTCTCCGAGGGCCCGTCACCGATTCGGTTGGTCCTCGTCGGCGGCGCTGAGGCCTGGATGCACGCCTCCGCTCTAGCGGCGCAGAAGATCCCCGTGCTCATCGATCCGCTCCTCGAGTCCCCTGAGTCCTTCGATCGGCTCGCGTCCCGCGCAGACAACGCCAAGGCCCTGCACGACGCTGGGGTTGCGGTGATGTTCAGCGCGTTCTGGACTCACAACATGCGGACCCTAGCCCAGGTGGCGGGGAACGCGGTTCGCGCGGGCCTGGACAAGCGAGCGGCGATCGACGCCATCACACGCGTCCCCGCGGAGGCCTTCGGGATGAACGACCGGGGAACCATCGAGGTGGGCAAGCGGGCTAACCTCGTGATCTGGAGCGGGGACCCGCTTGAGGTCACGTCCGCGCCCGAGCGGATCTTTATTGGTGGCGCGAGCGCGCCCATGGTCAGCCGGCAGACTCGTCTCTTTGAGCGGTATCGAGCGGTGCCAGGGACTCCGGTTCCCGCCCTCTCACTGCCTAAGAGCGGTCCGTAGCTCCGACGGCGCCGCCACCCGGGGTCTGGACACGCACGGCGTCGCCTGGACCCAGCTCGACGGGGCGGCCGTCCCACGGTCGCCAGCCTCCGTCCTGGTAGATCTCATCTCGGCCAGGCTCGCCGGACCTTCCCCCCTCAAGCCCCGGAGCGCCTCGGCGTCGACGAGTGGCCAGGAGCGAGGCCGTGCCCGGCGCCAGGAGCTCCATCTCTCGAATCAGCCCATCCCCACCTCGCCAGATCCCCGCTCCTCCCGAGCGCTCTCGGAGGGAGAAGCGAGTGAGCCGCAGGGGAAGTCGCGTCTCCAGGACCTCCGGGTCGGTGGCTCGTGTGTTCGTCATGTGGATCTGGCGTCCGCTCGGTCCATCCTGGTTCTGACTGGCGCCCTGTCCGCCTCCGATCGTCTCGTAGATGGACCACGCCTCACCGTCGACGCTCCCTCCCAAAGTGAGGTTGTTCATGGTGCCCTGGGAGCTGGCGTAGGCGCCGACTGCGCGGAGGAAGAGGTCGACGAGGCGCTGTGAGGTCTCGACGTTGCCCCCCGCTACGGCTGAGCTCGGGGGAGGGGAGAGGATGGACGGCTCAGGGATGTGGATTTGTACCCGTCGAAGCGTGCCCTCGTTGAGGGGGATGTCGCGCGCGACGAGCACTCGGATTCCATAGAGGATCGCGGCCCGAACGACGGCGCCGGGAGCATTGAGGTTGCCCTCGTGGGGCCCTCCTGTTCCTGTGAGGTCCACGTGAAGCGCGTCGGCCTCGACGCGGATGGCCATCGAGAGCGGGACGCCGTCGATCACGTCGCTCGCCTCACCGGAGCGAAGCCCGTCAATCACGTTCGCGGTGCAGGCGTCCGCCACGTCGTGCAGGTGCCCCATCCAGGTCGCTGTGAGCTTGGCCGGACCGAGGGCGCGCAGGGCTCGAGCGGCGTGCGCGTTCGAGGCGATCTGCGCCTCTAGATCGGCTCGCAGGGTGTCGGGCTGCCGACAGGAGATGAGCACCTCGCTCAGGTCGACAAGGGAGCCGCCATCGAGGAGCGGGAGCCGTCGCCACACGACGCCCTCCTGGTCCAGCCGCGTGGCGTGGGGGGGCATGGACCCCGGGGTGATGCCGCCCACGTCGCTGTGATGCCCGCGACAGGCCACGAAGAAGCGGTGACCTTCATGCTCGACGGGCGTCATCACCGTGAGGTCGGGCAGGTGAGAGCCACCGGCGAAGGGATCGTTGGTCAGGTAGGCTTGGCCATCTTCGAGGGCTCCTCCATGGGCGATCAGATCTCGCACGGTCTCGCCCATGGCTCCCAGGTGGACGGGGATGTGGGGCGCGTTGGCCACCAGTTGGCCCTGCCCATCAAAGATGGCGCAGGAGAAGTCCAGTCGCTCTCGGATACTCACGGAGCGGGAGAGGCGCTCTAGAACCGACCCGGCCTCTCCCGCGATGGCCATGAAGCGGTTGCTCCACAGCTCCACGGCGAAAGGGGTTCTCGCCTCGGGCAGCGCGCGCTGCGCGGGTCGAGCGCAGCGAAGGATGAGCAGCCCCCGCTCTCGGGCGGCTGTCCAGCCCTCGGGGATGACGACGGAGGTGGTGTCGCTGTCGAGACGAGTCGGCCCCTCCAGCTTCAGCTCCCCGAGGCCCCAGGGGTCCTCATCGATCACCGGAGGGGATGGGCGCGGCGCACGGGTTCGAGCGCGCACGTTCACGATCTCAATCGACGCGTCGGCACGATCGAAGCCATAGCGCTCGCGGTGTGCGTCCACGAAGCGCTGACGGGTCGTCTCCAGGTTCGCCCCAGCCTCCACCTCGATAGCGTGGTCGCAGCCCGCGTGTCGCAGCTCAAGGCTCATGAGCTCTTCGCCAAGCGCGGGCAGCTCCTGCAGAAGGGTTTGGGCGATCTGCATGGCTCTCTCGAAGCCGCTGACAAGCGGGCTCCAGAGGGCCGCGACGCGGCTCTCCTCCCGCGGTGATAGGGCCTGGCCCCAGGCGCAGAGCACGGAAGCGCAGGGGTGCACGAGGACCGTCTCGATCCCCAGGCGTTCCGCGACCGCAGCCGCGTGTTGCCCAGCGGCACCTCCATAGCTCACGAGTGCGTGGTCGCTGACGTCGACGCCTCGCGCGGTGGCCAGCTTTCGCACCGCTTGGGCCATGGATTCGCGCGCCACCTCAATGAACTCCGAGGGATCGCCCGGGAGGTCGACCGCGTCGACGTCCAGCGCGGGGGCGAAGGCGCCTGGATTTAAGAGTCCTACGGCGAGGGCCGCGTCCGTGAGGGTGGGAGGTCCGCCTCGACCGTAGCACTGGGGACCTGGATCGGCGCCAGCCGAGGCGGGGCCGACGCGGAGCCTCAGGCCGTCGTGGGTGAGGATGGATCCTCCACCGGCGGCGATGGTCTCGACCTCCAGGATGGGTCTACGCAGCCTGACCCCGGCGACGCGCACGTCACCCTCTCTGCGGGGGAGACTGCCCACGGTGACGCGGCAGACGTCCGTGGATGTGCCTCCCATATCCAGGCCGACGGCGCGCTCGAAGCCCGCCATTCGCGCGACCGCCTCCACGGCTCGAACTCCGCCCGCGGGGCCGCTGAGCACGGCGTCCGGTGCGCGAAACTCGCCCGCCGGGCACAGGCTACCATCGGAGCGGATGGCGAGGGCCCGGGCCGGGATCTTGTCTCGCTTCATCGCGGCCTTGAGCAGCGGCGATATAGCCGCGTCGACCAGGGCGGTCTCGATCCTGGAGAGGTAGCCGAGCTCTGGAGAGCTCTGATGGCCCAGGACTACATGTGCGTGCCCGTCGAGCGCCTCGGCGAGGGCCCGCTCATGGCTGGGGTTGCGATGGCTGTGAAGCAGGACGATGGCGACAGCCTCGAACGCTCTGAGCTTCTCGACGAGGGCCTCGGGTACCACCAGCGGGGAAACTGGATTGCCCTCGGCGTCGATTCGCCCTTCGACCTCAAAGGTGGCGCTGGCCAGGCTCTTCGGCCAGGTCGCTTGGGGATCGAAGATGGCCGGCCGGCTCATGTCACCGATGGTGATGAGATCACCCAGCCCGGCCGTCACCACCAGGGCGGTCCTGACGCCCGTTCGCTCCAGGAGCGCGTTCGTAGCCACGGTTGTCCCGAAGGTGAGGTCGCCTCTGGAGAGCTCACCCACCACCGCCTCGTCGCTCCGCACTTTGGACACATGAACCTGCCCGTCGTCGTCGAAGGTCACGACGTCGGTGAAGGTGCCGCCTCGATCCACGTGGGTGGTGATCATGGGTCTTGTCTAACCCATTGTGACCGCCGGAGACAGGGCGGCCTGAAACAGCCGGTCGGTTCCGGGTTTCTACCGTCACTACCTGGGCCGGGTGCCTCGAGGGTGCCGTCTGCGGTAGGTTGTCGTCAGGTCGGTACTTAGGAGGTCCTAATGCGTCGCGTGTCCACCCTCTTGTTCTGCATCCTCTTCGCCCTGGGCGCGGGGTGCTCAGATGACAGCTCCACCTCAAGCGAGGCGGACGCGGGCGCGGCCGACGCGGGCGCGGCGGACGTGGGCGCGGCGGACGTGGGCGCGGTCGACGCGGCGACCGTCGGAGCGCCTCTCGCCGAGGGCGAGTTGGCGATCGTCGAGCCTGGTGGCGAGACCATCTGCTCGCGTGGAACAGATTTCCGGTTCTTCGCGGTGGGGGGAAAGACCGACAAGATTATCCTCGATTTCGCGGGCGGCGGGGCGTGCTGGAACGAGATCACGTGCAGCGTCGCCGACGCGATCTTTCGACCCGATGCGCCCTCGAAGGAGGACATCGAGGCGATGGTCGGGAGCGGCTACAGCCCTGGCTTCTACGACCTGGACAACCCCGACAACCCGTTCCTGGGCTGGACCCTGGTTCACATTCCGTACTGCACGGGCGACATCCACTGGGGCAACAACGTGGTGGAGTACAACGACGATGTCACCATCCATCACAAGGGTCAGGTGAACTTCGAGGTGGTCATGGATTGGGTCAAGGAGCGCTACCCCGATCCGAGTCACATCATGGTGACCGGCTGCAGCGCCGGCGCCTATGGAGCGATCGGCGCCTCTCCCCACGTGCAGCAGCTTTGGCCCGAGACCAAGCTCACCGTGCTCGCCGATTCCGGGGCGGGCATCATCACGGACAACTTCTTCCAGGACAGCTTTCCGAACTGGAACGCGGCGGCCATGGTCCCATGGTGGTTGCCCGAGCTGGAGGGTAAAGACATCGAGGACCTGGACATCGTGGCCCTGTACAGCGCCATCGTGAACGGGATCCCGGAGATGCGGGTCGCCCAGCACAACACCGCCTTCGATAAGGATCAGATCTTCTACTTCGACGTCATGGGCGGCGAGAAGGAGGACTGGCATCCCAAGCTCGTGGAGACCCTCGCCGAGATCACCGAGCGTGCGCCCGCCTTCCGCCACTACCTGGCGCCGGGCCCGGTCCACTGCCTCCACCCCTATGACTTCTTCTTCGATCGGGAGGTCAACGGCGTGGCCTACTCAGCTTGGCTCTATGACCTCGCCCACGGCGAGGAGGCTCCAGACACCGTGGCCTGCGAGGGGGCGAGCTGCCTCGATGATCCCATCTGCGCGGCCTGCCTCGATGGGACCAGCGCAGATCCCGGGTGCGGGTGGTGCAGTGGCTGGGATCCTGCGCCCGAAAGCCCCGAGGAGACCGACTCTCCCTAGCGCCGGCCTCCCGAGTCAGGGAGGTGCGCGAACATGGCCCGTACCGGGTCGGTGTCATCGCCATAGAGATAGGCCGGCCCGAGCGCGCCGTTGCGATCGGCCGCTGACGGGCTTCCGATTCCGCTGTTGAAGGCGTCTCCCCCTTTGCGGCTTCGCCAACCAGCCATCTCGTTTTCCTGGCTCGTAGCCCACTGGCCCTGGAGCAGCAGGAGCTCCTCCAGGTTCGCCGGAAGGGCGTCTCGAAAGGCGTAGAGGATCTGCCCGGCCACCAGGGCGTCGTCGGCCGCCCTGTGGGCGTTTTCAAGGGAGATTCCCAGGCGCTCCGCTACCGCACCGAGGCGCTTTGAACCAGCCTTCTTGTGAAGCTCGCGGGCGAACACGAGGGGGTCGATGGGTGTCTGGGTGGCCCACTCGATCTGACAGCGCTCGAACTCGGCCGCGACAAAGGCCCGATCAAACCCCAGGTTGTAGGCAACGAAGGCGCGGCCCTCGAGAGCGGCGTGGAGCTCTTGGGCGATCGTCTCGAAGGGCGGTGCGTCGCTCAGATCTTCATTGGTGATTCCCGTGATGTTGGTCACCTCAGCGGGGACCTCGCGGCCCGGATGAACGAGGCTCGCGAACCGCCCCGTCTCTTCGCCGCGCACCATCTGAATCACCGCGATCTCGATCACGCGGTCGTTCTCGGGGTCGAGGCCCGTGGTCTCTACGTCGACCACGGCCAGGGGAGTCTCAAACCAACTTACAGCGTCGCTCATGGGCGGCTCCTGTTCTGAAACGATGATGGGTGATGGGTGGCGCCGTTCACGAGCGCTCCTTGGCCTGCAGGGCGAGCTGGTAGGCGCGTCGCTTGCTGACGCCGAGGCTTCCGGCCACCGACTCGGCGGCCTCCTTGCTGCGGGTGCCCTGGTCCAGCAGTGGGCTCAAGGCGTCGAGGATCGCCTCGTCCGTGACCTCCCCGGTTTCCGCCCCGAGGTGCAGCAGCAGGACAGCCTCGCCACGACTCGCGTGCTCGTCCAGGAGCGCCTGGACCTCCGCAGGCGCTCCTCGGTACCAGGTCTCATGTTGCTTGGTGAGCTCTCGGCCGATGGCGAGGCGCGCCTCCGGCCTGTGTAGGGCGATCGCCTCGACGACGCTGGCGAGGTCCCGCGCGGGACAGAAGTAGGCGTGGGTCCCCGAGGGCAACGCCAGGAGGCTCGCCTCTCGCTCACGAGTCTTCTTCGCCACGAAGCCGTGAAAGGTCAGGGGAGCTGCGGGCAGCCCTGAGGCCGCCACCGCCGCAAGGAGCGCGCTGGGTCCGGGGATCGCGATCACCGGATGGCCTGCTTCCAGGGTCTCGCGCACCAGCCGCTCTCCCGGATCCCGAACGGTTGGAGTGCCCGCGTCGCTGACCAACGCGACGCTCTCGCCGCGGTCCAGGAGCTCCAGGATTCCGGCCGTGCTCGCCGCCTCGTTGTGGGTCTCGTGGCGAATCAGCGGCGTGGTGATCGCGTGTTCGCTGAACAGACGCGCGGTGACCCGGGTGTCTTCGCAGGCGACCCGGTCGACCTCACGGAGCACGCGCAGGGCGCGCAAGGTGATGTCCTCCAGGTTTCCGATCGGCGTCGCCACGATATACAGCGCGCCAGGCTCGATCATGCCGCCGATGGTGCACCCCCGGGGGCCAGGGCGCCGTGGACTCCAGCGCGCAGGTTCTGGTGCTCTTCGCTCACGGCGAAGCTGACGAGATGGCGGAGTTGATCTCCGCGTCCCAGGGGCAACTGTCCGCTGTCATCTTGCTTGAGGAGGCTCATCGCGAGCGCGACGTCACCGCAGCACGTCAGGGCGGCGTGATTGCGGGCGAGCGCCTTATGGGCCACCCACCCTCCAATATCGGGGGTCTCCGTGCCGCTGGCGTAGGGGGTGAGCAGCTCGCGAAGCTCGTCGCGAGCGCCCGGGCTCAGGGAGCGCGCGAGCGCCGCCCCGACGGAGCTCACCTGGGCCTCGATCTGCGCGGCCTCGCTGGTCTCAATATCGGGGCGAAGGGTCGACGGTGGCTGGTCGCAGATCTGGTGCAACGCCGCCATGAGGAGCAGCTCGAGACGCTCCGGCTCGTAGATGGCCGCGAGGGCTCGATTCGGGTGCAGGGCGTACAGGGCTCGCGCGGCATGGAAGATGAGCTCGCGCGGGTTCTTCCCGGACATCATGGACGGGGAGATCCCGAGCGCCGGCGGCATCAGGGGTAGAACTCGGAGACCCTCGCGCTGGCGGTCGATATAGACCTCGGGAACGGGAAGATCCAGGATGCCCGCGACGCGCTTGATCATGGACAGAACGAGCGTGCGAGTCTCCGGCTGCACGCGGTCATTCGTGCGAATCCCGAGCTCCTCTGCGCTCATCCCAGAAAGGTCGTCGCCCAGGCTCTGATAGAGCAGCTCGAAGACGCGAGACAGGGCGCTGTCCTCGTCACGGATTCGCTCGTCCCACGACTGACGCGTCACGGCAGCCAGGCTCCTCAAGGAGCTCGGCCGCGCCCGCTCATAGGCGTCTCGCTCATCCTGGGTCGCCTCTCCCATGCCGACCAGCAGGCCCGCCACGCACCAAGCGCGCTCGGTCTCTTCGAGACGCTCCCACAGCCCGAAGAGTCGGTGGTAGCTGTCGACGCGCCCTGGATCGAGACTCAGGAGCGCCCGGTGGGTGTCTGCCGCTCGCTCCAGGTGCTCTTCAGTCTGCTCGTAGAGGGTCGCGAGAGCCTCGCGCACCGTGAGCTCGTTGGGGCGGAGGATAGCCGCCCGCTCGTAGTGGTCGATGGCCGCCTTGGGATCGAGGCGCCGGGTCTGATGGAGCACGGCGAGGTCTCGATGGAGGACAAAGAGCTCCTCACTCGGCTCACCAGGCCCCTCCAGGCGCTCGATCATCCGCACGTAAGCTGAGGCTTGGCCTTCCCAGTCCTGGAGTTCGCCCAGCACATCGAGGAGCTGCTCGAACGCCAGGCTCGCTCGGGGGTTGGAGTCCAGAGCCTCATCGAGATACTGGACGGCCCTGCGAGGGGCCCGCAAGCGATCGCGGCACAAGGTCGCGCCATCCATGGCGACCCGCGACCGACCTTCGGGGTCATCCTCGATGGCCAGGAGCGCGTCGACGCACTCGAGGGCTCGCTCGTAATGGTTCGACGCCTCATGGAGCGCCATGA
>CALCNF010000200.1 GCA_937897815.1 uncultured Pseudomonadota bacterium
CGCCCGCCTCATCTACAACGAGGTGTTCGTCGTGCGCTTTGACGTGGCGCTCGGCCAGGAGGAATACACAGCGGCAGATGATCCTCTCGGCACCTCCGTCGACCGCCGTGACTCGGTCCTTGGCATCTACGCTATGGTGGGGCATCCGTTTTGACTGCACGCCCGCCAGGCCTCACCCTCACACACGTTGAATCGGCGAACCCCCGCCCCAGGAGCCCCAAGATGGTCCTTCGCATCCTCCTCGTCCTCGGCCTGCTCGTCGCCTTGACCTCGCCCGCGCGGGCGGGCCTCGAGCTCGGCGCCGGTCTGGGCGTGAACTCCTGTCTTCCGGACGAGGCGGCCAACTGTGAGCGCCTGTGGCCCAACGTCGACCTCTCTGCCTCGCTCGAGTACCGCTGGGAACAGGTGGGCCTGGGTCTGGACTACGATTATGGCTGGCTGACTCCTTCGGGTGAGGGCGCCGACCAGGTCCGCGTGAGCACCATGCACCTCATGCCGGTCCTCCGAGTCTACCGCTCCCTTCAGGGATGCGCCGGGTGGCCCGAGGGCGCAGAGGCCTTCGCTGGCGTCGGATTCGGCTGGAGCGAGCAGCGTCAGGTGGACGTGGACTCGGGAGATGAGATCTCCTCGTTCTCCACCTTCATCCAGGGTGTGAAGCTGAGCTTGGGCGCCGTGTGGCCTATCGGAGAGTCTGGCCTCGCCTTCTCGACCCGAGCCGATCTCTTCGTGAACACCTACGGAGAGAGCTGCGTCGGCCTGTCGGGCGCCCGTGACTGCCAGGAGGTCGACGGAACCCAGGACGTCGCGGAGACGGTCCACGGGGTCGCGGAGCTCCGCTACCGCTTCTAGAAACCCAGCTCAGCCGCGCCGTTCTCGGTGATCCACGAGTCGAGGTGGTTGGCGTCCTTCTGGGTCGAGTCGATGAGCCCGTTGAGCATCACCGAGCTGTCGAGCCCCGTCACGTCCACCTGGAACCAGTTGGCGTGGACCCTCAGGCTTCCCGGTGAGGTGAGGAGGTTCTCCAGGTAGCGGAGGCGATCCTCGCCGCCGCCCACGAACCCTCCGGCCACACCGAGGTTGGCCTCTGAGGCCTCGACTCCCTCGCGGCCCGACTCGCCCATGGTGACGCCGATATAATAGTTGTTCGTCATGTCGACGGAGATCTCTCCGAACTCGCCGTGGGCCGGGTCGTTGAGCCAGAAGCGGTGGACCAACATCCAGCCGGCGCTCGTCGACACCCAGCGGAACTGGATGGTGTAGCCCGTCTCCATCTCGACGATCCCCACCCACTTGCTCTCGGTGTCGCTCGTCGCCTGGGCCCAGGTGCACTCTGTCGTCTGAAAGCACGCCAGATCGGTTCCCTCGTCGAATGTTCGGATGTACTTGGTGAAGTTTGCGCTGACGATCTCGTCGAATCGCTCCCAGGTGAGTGTCGTCGCGAGGTCCGACGTCGAGTGGGGGCTCAAGGTCACCACGGTCATGCCTCGGGCTCCAGCCGCGGTCCGGTCCTGATCATCGAGGCCGCTCACGGCCGACTCGGGGAGCGCATCAATCACGTAGCCTTCGAGCACAGACTCCAGACGCGAGCTGTCCTGCAGCCAGGCGTGGAGGTTCTCAAGGCCAGCGGCGAGCGCCTCGTCGTCTTCGTCGCCTGCGTGCTCGAACACGTAGGCGAGGAGGTCCTCATACTCGCTTGGCGCCCCAGGCGGCTCAGAGCAGGCCCCGGTCAACATGAGCGAAACCAGCAGCGCGAGCGTCATGGTCAATCGAGAGAGCGTCACAGAGAACCTCCTAGGCTCAGGCCTCCGGCGATGAGGCCCAGGTAGATGCCCGTCTTTGGGATACGCACGAGGCAGGCCAGGGCGACCGGGACGAGTCGAGCGCCCATGGCGCCCGCTGTCCAGGTCCCGATAGCGAAGGGCATGGGCAGCGCGCCCGCGATGAGGACTCCCCAGGCGCCGTGTTTTTTGAGCAGTTCGAGCTGCGCCGGATACTTTTCCGAAAGCCAGCGCTCCGCCCAATCGGGCATGCCCACCAGGCGACCGATGCCGTAGCCGAGGAGCCCAGCCGTGATGCTCGCCGCTGAACAGGTGAAGAAGACCAGGGTCGTGGACATACCGCCCTGGACCGCCAGGAGCATCATGGGCGCGTAGCTGAAGGGGGTAGGCAGCGAGTCGATGGCGAGCACGAAGCTGATAAGCCCAGCCAGGCCGAGTCGCTCGACGGCAGCGGTCCCCAGGCTCGTGATCGGCTCCTTGAGCCAGAGCCCCACGGCGGCCGCCACCAGGAACACCACGACGAAGCCTACGATGACGTTGATCCACGTCCGCAGGCCAATCGAGCTCTTTGGCTGAGGTTCTTGTTCGTAGGTGGTGGCGCTCACGTCGCTCTGCTCCTGCGGTGAGACCCCCCTACGCCCCAAGTGCAGCTCGGAACGCTCGTTTCGAGAGTCTTCTCGCAGCTTTGATGGGGCGGAGTCAAGGACCTTCATCCGCGGGCCTCGGAGGCCGCATTCGCGAAGATCTCCGCGTAGTCGCTGTCCGCTCTGTAGAAGGCCGCGGGCTCGCCAATCGGGCAGGAGATCTCCTCGTGAACCCCGCGCTCGGAATCTCCATGTGTCGCGCCCGTCCAAAGGTGCACCCACTGCCCCGCGGGCAGGTAGACCTGCCGGCGGTCCTTACCTGGGTCCAGGACCGGTGCCAGCAGGAGGTCGGGGCCCAGGAGCAGCTGGTCCCAGTTGTCTCTCGCGACGGTGTCCTCCGGGGCGTGCAGCCAGAGATGCCTCACCACGGGGTAGCCGCGCGCGGCCGCCTCTTCGAACAGGTGGCGTCGATAGGGCGCCAGGGCGGCGTACAGACGAGCGAATCGAGCGAACTGGTTCAGGGTCTCGTCGTCGTGATCGATCTGCACGTTGCGGTCGGGCTGATTGCCGTCGTGGGTCCGAAATACGGCGGTGAACGCGCAGAGCTCGGTCCAGCGAAGGAGCAGCTCCTTGCCGCGGGTGTAGCTCACGAAGGGGATGCGCAGCGGCGAGCGTGGCAAGGTCGTCGCCGTGTACCC
>CALCNF010000201.1 GCA_937897815.1 uncultured Pseudomonadota bacterium
AGGGCGGAGAGATGGTCTGGCCAACCCCGATGGGCAATCGCTCATCTTCGTAGGCCCGGTTCATGAGGTACGGGGGCACGAAGGTCCCGCGGTCGTAGGCTCGAAAAGCCTCGATGACTCGCTGATCGTCGATTCCGCGGCTCACCAACTGTTGCTGGATCATTTCCTCGAGGGGAAAGTCGAAAAGCATGAAACTCCTGGAGTCCAAAGCGGCGTGAAGTAAACGCTCGCGTGGCTCGCGCGGAACGGTAGCCGATCTGTACGGGATTCGAAAGCCCCTCCATCACTACCGGAAAAGAAAGCTCAGCTCAGGGTGACCTTGGCGAACCGTCGTTTTCCAACCTTCACGACGTGCGTCTTGCCCGCCGCGAGCTTGTGGTACGGATCCTGGAGCTTCTCTCCGTCCACGCTTACGGCGCCCTGCTTGAGCATTCGCTTGGCCTCGCCCCCCGAGGACACCAGCTCCGGCTCCTTTACGCCCGTGAGCACCGCGAGCAGGGTGATGCTCCCGTCCTCCGTGGCGAGCGTCACCTCAGGGATGTCCGTGGGGATCTTTCGCTGGCTGAAGATCCTTGACCACTCAGCGGCGCTCTCCTCCGCGATCGGCGCGCCGTGGTAGCGGGCGACGATCTCCGAGGCGAAGTCCACCTTGGCGTCCCGGGGGTGCTGCGTGCCCGAGCCCACGCGCTCCCGCAGCTCGGCGATCGCCTCCGAGGAGCGTGTAGAGAGCAGGTCCAGATACCGCCACATGAGGTCATCCGTGACGCTCATAAGCTTGCCAAACATATCGAGGGGATCGTCGTTCACACCCACGTAGTTGTTGAGGGACTTGCTCATCTTGTCCCCGACGATCTGGCCATCGACGAGCCGACCATCGAGCCCCTCCAGCAGCGGGGTCGTCAGGATGCACTGGGGCGCGAGCCCGTAGTCGCGCATGATCTGACGACCAACGAGGAGGTTGAAGAGCTGGTCCGTACCTCCGAGCTCCACATCAGCCTTCATGGCGACGGAGTCGTACGCCTGTACGAGCGGATAGAGGAATTCGTGAACGCTGATGGACTGACCCGAGGCATATCGCTTCTTGAAGTCGTCCCGCTCAAGCATCCGGGCCACTGAGTGCTTGGCCGCTAGCCGAATGAGACCGTCAGCCCCCATCTCGTTCATCCAGGCGCTGTTGAACATGACCTCCGTCCTGTCGGGATCGAGGACCTTGAAGACCTGGGTCTTGTAGGTCTCGGCGTTCTCCGCGATCTGCTCCGGGGTCAAAGGAGGCCGCGTCGCGCTTCGACCCGTCGGGTCGCCGATGAGCGCCGTGAAATCGCCGATCAGGAACATGGCGTGATGGCCCAGGTCCTGAAATTGCCTCATCTTGGTCAAGAGCACCGTATGACCAAGGTGCAGATCCGGCGCCGTGGGATCGAAGCCGGCCTTGATACGCAGCGGCGTGCCCGTCTCCCGACTCGTCTCCAGCTTCTTCCTAAGCTCATCCTCGACCTGGACATCAACCGTCCCTCGGAGAATCAGAGACAACTGCTGGTCGACGGGTGCGAAGCTCATAGGGTCCTCCTGGCGACGCATGCGAGCGGCGCGTGCGCCAGTGTGCGACCAAGGAACGAATCCGTCTACGGAGTTTCGATCCCGTTCTCGGTGACGACGCAATCCACCCGCTGATCGAGCTCCTCCATCGGAACCTGGTCGACGAGCTGGCTCGAATAGGCGATGCCCACCGTGAACGGCCGGGCCCGTGAGCTGAGCGCGCGGTCGTAATGTCCGCCACCCTGGCCGAGCCTCCCACCCATTCGATCGAAGGCCAGGCCTGGAACAACGAGGAGATCGAGTGTGTCGATGGAGCTCGAGGGCGTCGTCGCTTCCGGCTCGTTGATCCCTCGAAAGCCTGGGCTCAGGAGATCGAGCCCTTCGCTCAAATGGAAGCGCAGCTCCACGCCCTCGACCCGGGGCCAAGCGAAGCGGCCACCGCGATCACGCCAGGCGTCTACAAAGCGCTGGGGATCGGCCTCCGACCCCTTTGCCGAGTAGATACCCACGTACGAAGCCCATCGCTCTCGAGCGATCTCCATGAGCGTGGCCGCGATAGCCTGATCATAGGCCTCACGTCGCTCAGGTGCGAGGCCACTGCGCATGGCCCGCATCGCGCTTCGCATCTCTGACTTGTGCTGAGCGATCATGCTCATCACAGAACTCTTCCGTAAATCAGGCTCGTTGACCCATCCGATCGAGGAGCGACCGGGAATGCTCACGGATTCTAT
>CALCNF010000202.1 GCA_937897815.1 uncultured Pseudomonadota bacterium
GATGACTGCGCGGAAGCCTATCCCTGCCTGGAGGAGTGCGTGACGGACGGCGGCGTGGAGTGCACCTACTCGTGCATGCCCGACACGGAGAACGCTGCGCTCCTCGAGCTTGGACAGTGCGGTGGCCAGGCAGGCTGCGGAAACACCCCCGGCGACTAGAGGCCAGGACCATGCTTGGTTGTGTGCGTGGGCGCGGGCCGACCCTGGTCTCGCTAACGCTGTTTATAAGCGGCCTTTGCGGCGTCGCAGCTTGCGACTCCGCGGACGCGACGGCTGAGGCCGATCCAGGAGCCCTCGCGGCCGATGGTGCGAGCCTCGGACCCTCCGATCTTCCATGCGCGGCGCCCCTGGATTGCTTGAGTCTGGCGACCGCGGGTGGCTGTGAGGTCGCCACGTGCGACGTGAACAGCCAGAGCTGCGTGCTGCTCAGCGCGCCGGATGGGACGCCGTGTGGGGCGTCCGAGGCGACCTGCGGGGAGGACGGCACCTGCCAAGAAGGGCAGTGCGTCGCGAGTGTCGTCGCCGGTGAGGGCTGCGATGACGCAAATCCGTGCACGGTGGACGTCTGCGCGCCCGGAGTCGGCTGCTCCAACCTGCCGATCCCGGACGGCAGCACGTGCGATGACGACCGAACCTGTACGTCGTCGGACAAGTGCCTCAACGGCGTATGCCAGGGCACGATGTCGGACCCAGACTGCACGGAGCCGGAATGTGGTGATGGCTCCTGTGATGCCGATGAGGACGACGAGAGCTGCCCCGAGGACTGCTCGGGTGTCGAGAAGTCCGTCTGTGGGGACGGTGAGTGTTCTGAGGATGAGCGCTTCGAGACCTGTGCGCAGGACTGCGCGCCGACTGAGACCACGTGTGGAGATGGAGTCTGCGAGGGGGCTGAGCCGTTCTTCTGCCCCCAGGACTGCCAGTAGGAGCAGAGCGATGTTTAGAGTTGCCGTAATCACCGCGGCGTTGTTCAGCCTCCTCGGATGTGCGTCGGACGCGACCGAGGACGTGTGTCCGCCCGACGATCCCTCTTGCGAGCTGGAAGACTTCGACGGTGACGGTGTCGCCAACAAATACGACGACTTCCCCGAGGACCCTGCTTGCTCCGAGGAGAGCATCAGCGACTGCGGCGCTTGTGGGGTGACGTGCCCTGCGAACGGCGAATGTGATGCAGGCGTATGCGCTTGCGCGCCAGCGTTCACTGGAGAGGGCTGTGATCAGTGCGCTGACCCTCTGAAGGCGGGTCTCGACTGCGATGAGTGCGCCGACCCCTCGTTCACCGGAGCGAACTGCGATGAGTGCGCGAGTGAACTCAAGGGCGGAGAGAGCTGCCAGCAGTGCATTGATGAGCGCTTCACGGGTGATGACTGCGACATCTGTGTCGATCCACTGAAGACGGGCCCTGACTGCTCGGCGTGCAAGGACAGCTCGATGGCGGGAGAGGCGTGTGATGAGCCTCTTGAGCCCGACCCGGAGGAGAGCCTGGTGAACTGCCTGGAGTATCGCGCCTGCGTTCTGCTCGAGTGTGGCGAGACCCCCGTGGGTGACCAGCAGGCTTGCGCCGACCAGGCCATCGCCGAATGCGGAGAGCCCCTCGACGCGTACGAGAGCCAGGCGGCCGACGACCTGATCACATGCATGCTCACCGAGTGTGACTCCCTCGCAGAGTCTTCCACGAATTATGAGTGTTGGAGACAGAAGTGCTTACCCGAGGTGGTGTCTTGCGCGACCCCCACGTTCGGTGAGTCCAAGTGCGAACATCTCGGCGCGTGCTTCAATGTGTGTGGTGCCCAGCTCGATGACACGGACTGGGGCTGCGTTCGAGAATGTCTCCAGACGGGCACGGAGAAGGCCGTGAGCAGCTTCCTCGACCTCGACTATTGTCTGCGAGCCGAGTGCCACGATGCCGTCGACCTGCAGCAGTGCAAGCAAGAGGTGCGTCTGAATACGCCGCTCTGCCAGATCCCCGTCATCGAGTGCGTCATGAACGATTGAGCGGTCCCGCGGGTACCACGCTGTGGTTCGGTTTTCGGAAACCGGGTTGGACGGAAGCCTCGCGATCCCTATACTGCCGGTCTCTTCAGCCTGGGGTCAGGCGAAGCATCCTCGAACCGTGATGCCGATGGGAGGGGCTCCTCGGCTAGGTTCGACCAAAGTGAGGGACAGTTATGCGAATTCATTGGGGCACCCTTTTGGTCATGGGCGCGGCTGCGCTGCTTCTGAACGCTTGCGATTCGGGCGGCGGTAGCGGTTCGGGCGACAGCGATGGCTCGACGACGGTGGGTGACACTGTGGTCGGAACCCAGGACGGCGGAGGGATGGTCGCACAGGATGCCGCCGTGGGCCCCGTGAATGACGCGGGCACGGCCGTCACGGACGCAGGCTCGGGCCTGCCGCCCGGGAACGACGCGGGCTCAACGCCCGTCGATCCTCCGATGAACGCAGACTGTGACCAGAGCGGGTTTACAGCCGCCCAGGAGATCGCGGTCGTCGATCCGGGCGCGAGCGGAACCTACATGATCTACCAGGCCCACTCGTCGGCTCAGCCGCCGCTGGATCTGATCTCCATCGAGATCAACGCTGCCGCAGCACCCGCCTCCGGCAGCACCGTGGACCTCACAGGGCGCGCCAACATGAGCCTCGCGGGCGCCGACCTCGTGGTGGCGCTCGCCTCGGGTTGCGGTCAGCAGGGCTGCGCATCTTGGCTGCTCGCTGATGGCGGAACGATCACCTTCACGGAGCTGAGTCAGACGGGGAGCATCGTCGCGACGCTGACCAACGTGATCTTCCGTCAGGTCACCGTGGACCAGAACACGGGCATGGCCTCGGTCACGCCCAACGGCGCTACCTGGTGTCTCCCGGAGTGGAACATCAACTCCGCCTATGAGCAGCCGCCCGAGCTTCCGAAGGGAGGACCCGCTCAGCCGAACTGCGTTGCGGAAGGAACGGGAAATCTGCAATTCGATAATGTGGCGAATCTTCAGCTGCAGAACTGCTACGGAGAGACCGTCAGCCTTCATGACGCATGCGGTCAGTCGAAGGCCCTCTGGATGCTCGCTACGGCCGGTTGGTGCACGGCGTGTGACCAGCTGATCGCGAGCCTCAAGCAGCAGTTCGCCGGAGCCGATGGCATCATGAGCCGCGCGAGCATCGCCGCCGCTCAGCCAGGGCTCGACATGTGGGTGATTCTCGGTGAGAACAAGCAATCGGCTGAGCCGACCCTTCAGTACTGCGAAGCGTATGCCCAGGAGAAGGGTCTGGACCCGGCCATGGTGGTCATCGACTGGGTGAACCCCGAGGTGAGCGTTCCGTTGGTCGATCCCGAGGGATACGCCATCGGCACCAACTCGCTGGGCAACGTCTGGACGGTCATGAACCCCTACCTGGTGGAGGCCAATGGCGGCGTCACCCTGGGCTTCCCCTGGAGCGGAGTCCTCCGCGGCTCCAACATGGAGTACGTCTGGAGCGATTACATTCCTGGAAGCGACATCAACCAGACCCTCGGTGAGCTGCTGCAGTAGTACGGCAGGCTCTCGGATCTACCCAAGGGGGGAGCGGACACCGCTCCCCCCTTTTTTGTGCCGGTGACAGGCTCTCCAGAAGGGGTCATGGTCGACCCGCTGCTTGTCTCCTACGATGCCTGGCACTGGGGAGGCGCTCATGAGTCAGATCTGTGCAGAACGCGTCGTTATCGTGACGGGGGCCGGCCGTGGTATCGGCCGCGCCCACGCGCTTGAGTTCGCGACACAGGGCGCCCGAGTGGTGGTCAATGATGTGGGCGCGGCCCGAGATGGTGGGGGCGAAGATGGAGCGGCTGCCGAGGCGGTCGTGGCCGAGATCAGGGCCTTGGGAGGGGAGGCCATCGCCAACACGTCGGACATCGCAGACTGGGAGGCCGCGGGAAGCCTGATTCGAGACGCTGTGGAGGCCTTCGGTCGTCTTGATGTACTGGTGAACAACGCCGGGATTCTCAGGGACCGAATGTTCGTGAACGCCACCGTCGAAGAGTGGGACGCGGTGATGCGCGTGCATTTACGCGGGCACTTTTGCCCCGCTCGCCATGCAGCCAACTATTGGCGCGAGAGAGCCAAGACGGGGCAGTCGGTGGACGCCCGAATCATCAACACCAGCTCCCAGTCAGGTCTGCATGGGAGCGTCGGCCAGATAGGCTACGCGGCTGCGAAGGCTGGGATCGCCTCGATGACGCTGGTTCAGGCCGCGGAGTTGGCTCGCTATGGTGTGACAGCGAACGCGGTCGCGCCCGTGGCGAGAACGCGTATGACCGAGGATGTGTTCAGCGAGCTGGTTCAGGCCCCAGAGAGTGGGTTCGACACCTACGCACCGGAGAACGTCTCTCCACTGGTGACCTGGCTCGGGAGCGCGGAGTCCAGCCACGTGACTGGCCGGGTGTTTGAGGTTCATGGAGGCGTCATCTCGGTGGCCGATGGTTGGCGCCGAGGTGCGCAGGTCGACAAGGGCGCTCGCTGGAGCCCTGGCGAGGTGGGAGCCGCGGTGGACGATGTCCTCGAGCGCGCCGATGGGCCGGTTCCCGTCCATGGAACCCGCTGACTTCGAACCACCCTGGTGGTTCGTGACCGGCAAAAAGAAAACCCCGCAGCCTGGAAACGTTCGCGAAGCTTGGAACGCACCGGGTACCAGAGGCACCGCGCGGCGCTGGAAGTGATGAGCATGGGTCGAGACCCATTACGCTCGTCACCTTTTGGAGGGAATCCCAAGCCTCGAACGTCCGTTGAGCCAGACGCGGGGCATGCCGGTACGTTAGAAGGTAGAAGGACGAATGTCACGCCTCACCCCAGTGGGGGCGTTACCAGGTCGGGCCCGTGGGTGAACGGAGCTCATCCAGAAAGCCAAGGACGGCCTCCATGAACGGGTCATTCGCGTCTCCGGCGAGCATGTGTCTCGCTCGGCTTACGTCTCTCCACTTCGCTCGGGGCAGCCGCGAGACGAACCGCTCGGCGGTCTCCTCGGAGACCACATCGGAGAGGGAGCCGCGAAGCAGCAGGGTAGGGCAGGTGATCTTCTCTGCCGCCTCCTCCACGCGCGTCATCTTCACCGTATCTCCCCCGAGGTAGCGGTCCAGCAGCCGGGGGTCCCAGTGCCAAATCCATCTCCCGTCCGCGCGCTGACGAAGGTTCTTCTCGAGGCCGCTCGAGTCCTCGGGCCGAGGCCGGTGGGGGAGGTACTCAGCGATGGAGTCGGCCGCGCTCTCCACCGACTCAAAGCCCTCGGGAAAGGCGCTCATGAACTTCACGATTCGCTCGACCCCTTCGGCCTCAAGCGTCGGTGCCACATCGACAAGAACGAGACCACGAAGCAGCTGGTCTGGCGCCTCACCGGCGGCCACCATGCTCGCCAGTCCCCCAAGGGAGGCGGCGACTATCACCGGTTGATCGCCGACGGCGGCAACGAGGTCCTTCACATCGTTGGCGAGCTCTGAGGCGCTGTAGACGCCCGACGGAGACCACTCGCTCTCCCCATGCCCTCTCAAGTCGGCGCACACCGCGCGCCAGCCGCGCTCCGTGACCGCGCGAGCGGCCTCATCCCAGCTGTGGCGGGTCTGGCCTCCTCCGTGGAGAAAGAGCACAGGTTCGGCGTCGGGCGAACCATAGTGGTCCGCTGCGATGCGTAGGCCATCGCGCATCGAGTGATGAGCGAAGGTTGGCGTCAATCCATCCACCCCATGGGGGTGTCTTCAGGCCAGCACAGAGGCACATACCGAATCACCACCGGGACGCCCGGCGCGGGAAAGCACTCGCTGTCAAAGTCGAAGACGATGGACGACACGTCCGGACTCAGGGTCCAGGACCCGTCACACGTGACGCCGTTGACCAGCACCTCCAGGGTCTCAGGCTTCGCGGCCTGCTCAAGGTGGAACGTCGCCGCGTCTCCGAAGCAAGCGACGCCGATGTCCGAGAAGGCGGCCTCGAAGTCCGTGTCGCAGATGCTCGTGCTGGTGCCCCCGGTCGCTATCGCGGTCTCCATGTATCGCAGACCATAGTTCTCGGTCTCCTCAGAGCAGCCAGGAGGCATCGCGACGAGCGCGTGTGCCGCGAGCGTGCCGGTCATTCCGCTCATGTGCTGGTTCAGGGCGGAGAGGATGCTCCCTACGGCCTCGCTGGAGTGGTCATCATCGTCACTCACGTAGATCACGGCGAGGTTGGCGTCCGGGCGCCGGTGGGGGCCGAAGGTGTCTGGGGTTGTGCCCTCGAGCGCGAGTAGGCTCGCTTCTAGTCCCTTCTCGCTGTCCGAGCCGCTGGTGCCCACCTGCACGTTGGTCAGGAAGGCCTGGGTCAGACCTGGCTCGATCAGCGGCGTCGTCCCCTGCAGGGTTCCAGCGTCGTTGGGGACGTCGGTCGTGGTGACGCCGATTTGGTAATCGATCGCGAGGCCGTCCGCGTAGGCGACGAACTCGGCGAAGTGCTCCGCGAGCGCCGTCTGCTCTTCGGCCATGGAGGCGGAGTTGTCGACGACAAACAGAACGTCAACGTCCGAGATCTCTTTTCCAACCTGGCCCTCCTCGACGAGGGGGACACACTCGCTCGCGACTCCGCCTGGCCAGCCGAGAACAGGGAGCTCGACCGAGGAGTCGACGCAGTCGCTCGACTCAACCGTCAGGCTCCCCAGGGGGTCCAGAGAGAACGGCTGGTAGGCGTCGGGCCTCATGGCGAGCGTCACGTCCACGAACTCTCCGGATCCCAGGGACACGGGGAACGTCGCGACGCTGAGGTCGGCGATCCAGAGCTCGTCAGCGTCCATCAAGGAGTCCAGGGAGACCTTGGTGATCGTCAGCGGCCTCTCACCGACGCTGGACAGGCGCATCACGAGCTCCGCGGTCTCAGCAACCGCCACCGGCCCAAAGTCGGCCGTGTCGCTGCTCGCCGCGAGCTCGGGCCCTCCCAGAGAGCCTGAGAGCTGGACGACAGCCGCCTCAACGAGCTCTGAATCTGGGACGAACGTAAGAGTCCCCGTGACCTCGGCGTCGACCGAAGGGGCGAACTCTACGGTGAACTCTATGGAAGAGCTCGGGGCCAGCGTCACCAGCTCCTCGCTCTCCACGATGGAGAACGCCTCGTTGCCGCTCCCTTCGAGCGCGATGTTGTTCAGGGCGGCGACCCCGTCTCCGGTGTTGCGGAGGGTCAGCGTTCGGGATGCAGAGGTACCCGCGCAAACAGGACCGAACTGAAGGGCTGCTGGGTCGACCTCCAGCCGGGCCACGCCTGGGTCATCTTCCTCGTCCTCAATAAGACGGTGCTGACCGGCCTCCGGGTCGTCCCAGCAGCCGAGGACCGGCAGGGCGAGGAACAGGAGAACAGTGCGCAGATTCAGTAGACTGTGCCGCATGACTCCATGTTGATTCCCAAGGCCCCCACCGGTCAATCCCTGGGGGAGACTCTTTGCACCAAAGCGCCGTAAACCGTCGCGTCGACTAGCGTCCGTCGACGTACTGGAGGACCCGCGTCCAGATCGCTGCGTTGGCGGCCTTGGGTGTGGCGAAGAAGTCATTGGTCATGAGGGCGACGCACGCTCCTGAGAATGGCTCAATATAGATCTCGCATTGACCGCCTACCGTTGAGCCGGTGTGTCCATACACGTCCCGCCCAGCGTGGGTGAGGATCTCCGTTCCGGCGCCATAGTCCACAAGGGTGCTGCCACCCCAGAGGCTCGTACGTGTCATCATGAAGGAGCGATGGGCGGGGCTCAGAATCTCCCCCCGATAGAGCTCCTCGAGCCACGCACACAGGTCTGAGCCATCCGAGACGATCGCTCCCGCAGCCCAGGCCCATGACATGTCGGTCAGCGGCGCGGGGGCGCCCGCGAGATACCCCTCGACGTAGGTCCCATCGATCGTCTCTGCGCCCTCGAAGA
>CALCNF010000203.1 GCA_937897815.1 uncultured Pseudomonadota bacterium
CGGGCGTCGCGCCCGGCTTCATGACGATGAGCATCTGGTTGTACCTCCGGTGCCAGAACGGCTCGCCGTTTGTACCCATGCGTCTTGGCGAGGGCAAGCTTCCCATGCTACCCACACCCTTCGGGAGAGAGGTCATGTCGAACTCCGGAACAGTCGTACGAACAGGTGCCCGCTCGCGCTACGTGCTCATCGCCACCGTTGTGGTGGCCACCTGTATTCTGATCGCCCTGTGGCAGGCGGTGGACGCTCGTGGCCCGCTCGCGCGGGCCAGGGGGCTCATGCCGAGCATCGGCGCTCAGAAGGTCGACCGCGCGATCCCCAAGGCCGTCGCGGAGATGAAGCTCGACCTTCCAGACGGCAAGAAGATCCGTCTCGCCGATCTGCCGCCCGATCGCCTGGTGTTCTTGAACCTCTGGGCCACCTGGTGTGAGCCCTGCGTTCGGGAGATCCCGTCGATGCTGCAGCTCTCTCGGGAGCTGCGCAGCACCCGGTTCTCCATGGTGGCCGTGAGCTACGATGAAGACTGGAAGACCGTCCAGGACTTCTTCCGAGGGTTCTTGGGTGGTCTGCCCAAGGAGATGACCCTGACTCGGGATCCCATCGGTGAGAATCCGGGTAGCCTGAGGTTGTCCCTGGGCACGGAGAAGCTCCCCGAGACCTGGGTGATCCGCGATGGCCAACTCCTGGCGCGCTTCGTCAATGAGCGGGACTGGATGGACCCGGCTATCGTCGAGTACTTCAAGCGTCTGCTGGAGGCTCGATGAGCGCGGAGCCCACCGGTCAGCGAGCGCCTGGGGCGTCCGCGGCGGTGATGATCGCGCTGTTCCTGATTGTCGGACTCGCCTCCTTGATCCTGCGTCTTGGTGGTGGCGGTGTGCTCTCCGCCTCAGAGATCGATCTGAGCCACCCGACCTGGACGCCGACCCCGACCGAGGAGCGCGCCCTCGACGCCGTTCATGGGGCGCGCCTGGCGGCGGCGCCGGAGGACAACGCCCAGGTTCAGGAGCTGTTGGACGCCTATCAGGCCTTCAACCAGGCGGATCTTCGCTATGACTCCAATCCGCGATCGACGGCC
Source organism: uncultured Pseudomonadota bacterium (assembly GCA_937897815.1). Classification (GTDB taxonomy): domain Bacteria; phylum Myxococcota_A; class UBA9042; order PHBI01; family CALCNF01; genus CALCNF01. The sequence continues at coordinate 1,076 of CALCNF010000203.1, forward strand.
CTGGCGGACGCCAAGGCCGAGTACGAGCAGCGGGCGATCACCGCCATTGGGTTCCTGGGCAACGCCGCCTACATGGGTCTGGGCGCGCGGATCGTTCGCGATTATCTCGCGGCCCTGGAGCGGGGCACGCCCGAGGACCTCGAGCGTCTGGGTGGGACCTTCTTGACTCAGGCTCGGCTCACGGGGCTCGTGAGCGGGCAGCGGAACCTTCGGCCGGGAACCGAGCGCGTGATCCCAGCGGTCTTTATGGCGCGGTGGGCCTACGCTGTGAACGCTCGTGTGCGGTCCGACCAGCTCTTGAGCCAGGAGGAGATCCATCTCCTGCTTCGCTGGAAGCTGACGGCCAACCCCCTGGTGACGGCCAAGCGTCGTCGCCAGATCGCCAAACAGCTCAAGGCCTCAGGGACGACCTTCCCCGTGGAGCGCGCCCTGGCCGCGCGCGCGGCCGACGAGGGGGACTGGACGACGGCTGCGCGCCTGTACGCGCGGATCGCCGATGACAACCCCGAGGATCGATCGGCCCGGGCGACAGCCCTCTATGCCCAGAGCAAGGCCCAGGGCGTCGCGAGCGCACACGAGGGAGCGAGACCATGAGGATGATTCGACTGGGCCGTACGGACGCGACCGTGAGCGCTGTGAGCTACGGCACCTGGCCGTTCTCGGGACCGAGCATGGCGGGAGATCGATCCGTCGGCTGGACGGGTCACGACGATGAGCAGGCCCTGGCCGGGCTGCGAGCGGCCCACGAGCAGGGGATCCGACATTGGGACACGGCGGACGTGTACGGAGATGGCCGTTCCGAGCGCCTGATCGCCCGCGTCTGGTCGGATCTGGACCGGGGCTCTGTGTATCTGGCGACCAAGACCGGTTGGAACCCGGGGCCCTATGGTCATTTCTATCACCCCGATCAGATCCGCGGGCAGCTGGAGGGCAGCCTCGAGCGCCTGGGGACCGATCACATCGATCTCTACTATCTCCACCACTGCGATTTTGGGCCCTCAGACGAGCACCTTGATGACGCGTTGGCCGTCCTCCACGACGCCCGTGACCGAGGGATGATCCGTCACATCGGTCTTAGTGACTGGGACTGCGGTCGCGTGGCTGAGCGGGTGGAGCGGGTCGATCCCGACGTCGTTCAGATCTATCGCAACGTTCGGGATGACGCCTACGTCTCGAGCGGGCTGGCCGCGTTGGTCGACTCCCGTGATCTGGGCGCCGTCTTCTTCTCGCCGCTCCGGCATGGGTTGCTCACGGGCAAGTACGCCGCGCCCACCGCCTTTCCCGAGGGCGACTTCCGACGCAACGTCCGCGCGTTTGAAAACGGCGAGGTGATCTCCCGTCTCGCGCAGGCCAGCGCGGCGATCCGCTCGCGCTTCTCTGACCATCCGGAGCCGGTCCTCCATGGGCTGCTCGGCGCCATCCTCGACGACGCGCCCACGGGCTGCGCGATCGTGGGCTTGCGCAACCCCGATCAAGTGCACGCGGCTTCCCAAGTGGGCGAGGCCCTCAACACGGAGGACCGGGACTGGGTCCGGGGTCTCTACGCGGATTTGGACCTGGCGTGACTTTCGACCCCCGATGACGGCACCATAGAGGGGTATGGGACGCGAGATGCTACAGCCTGGCGAGACGATGCCTGCCTTCACCGTGGAGGACCAGGCCGGCGATGAGGTCTCCAGCGACTCCCTCCTCGGAGGTGGACCGCTCGTGATCTTCTTTTACCCGGCAGACAACACGCCCGGCTGCACGGCTCAGGCCTGTGGGTTTCGCGATCAGCACGAAGATTTCCTCGACGCTGGGGCGCGGGTGGTCGGCGTATCAGGCGACTCCGTAGAGAGCCACGCCGCCTTCGTCCAGGAGCGGCGCCTGCCCTATACGCTCCTGGCTGACGAGGGGAACCACCTACGGAAGTCCTTCGGCGTGCCGCGAGGCTTGCTGGGGCTCGCGCCCGGCCGTGTCACCTTCGTCTTCGATGACGCGGGCGTGGTCCGCGCCGTGACCAACAGCTCGCTCAACCCGCTCAAGCACGTCCATGAGGCGTTGAACGTGGTTCGAGAGCTCAAGGCGGCCTCGTCGTGAGATCCACGGCCAGCCTCCTGGTAGCGGGGCTCGTGCTCCTCTTGCTCGCCGCTCCAGCGAGCGCCGAGGAGCCCTTCAGTCAGGACGACTGTTGGGATGAGAACTGCCCAGATGAGGTGGCGGCATGTGAGGCCAACCCGGTCTGCAAGCTCATCGCCAAGTGCATCCAAGAAGGGGCCTCCGTCCTCGATTGTTACAACGAATATGGCAGCCAGACGGCCGCCGATCTGTACACCTCGATCCAGGAGTGTGGTTGGCAGGCCTGCGCCACCAACGAGGGCTCGTGCCAGGGTGTGTGTTCCTACTTCGGCGCCACGGTCTGCAACTGCGATGCCCTCTGTGAGAAGTACGGCGACTGCTGCCTGGACTACTGGGACGTATGCTGGGAGGAGCCCCCTCCATGTGAGCCGAGCTGTGTCGGCAAGGCCTGCGGCGATGACGGCTGCGGAGGCTCATGTGGTGGGTGCGCCGTCAACGAGTCCTGCGACGCCACCGGTCAGTGCAACGACCAGTGTCCTCCCGTGTGTGAGCTGGGGGACAGCGGCTGCGACGGCAACGTGCGCTGGACCTGCACGCCAGGCCCGGGCGGCTGCCCCAAGAAGACCACGGTGGACTGCGCGGGCGCCCAGATGATCTGCGCCCACGGAGCGTGCGTCGCTCCGCCTCCGGAGCCTGACGTGTCCACACCTGACGCGTCGAGCCCGGAGGACGTGACCGTCGGCCCAGATGTCCCAACGGACCTCTTTGGAGGCGATGACGTGGCTGTAGAGCCGGACTCTGGGGATACGCCGAACAGCCCTCCTATCCACGATGGGGTCGCCTCGAATGACACGGCTGAGGCGCTGCCCCAGACCCAGACCGCTGGCTCGTCTCAGGTGACCTCCGGGGGTTGCGCTGGGGGCTCGAGTGGCGCCGGTCACTGGCCGCTGATTCTGCTCTTCGGGTGGGGTCTTCTTCGGCGATCATGAACCCAGGTGCGAGGTGCAGGAATTCCCAACCTTGCGCTCAGGGGGTCGAAGGCTCTAAAGTCCGCCACCCCAGCGCACCCTAGGGGCGCTGTCACCCTCAGCACCATCGGGCTTGACCCGGCATGAGCATAGAGAGACCCCATCATGAAGGCTTCCCTGAGAATCATTGTCCTGGCGCTCTTCGCGCTGTCCATCACCACCGTGGCCTTCGCCGCTGATGCGGGCGAAGATCCATTGCCGCCCGACGCTGGAACGAGCGACGCCGCTGAGTCTGACGCGGCGGCCTCCGACGTGATCGAGTCCGATATTGGCCCCGAGTCCGACGTGGTCGAGTCCGACGTGGTCGAGTCCGACGTGGTCGAGTCCGACGTGGTCGAGCCTGAGCCTGACGCGACCGATCCTCCCTCGGACCAGTTCTCCGAGAGCGAGTGCTGGGACGAGATGTGCCCCGATCAGATCAACGCCTGCAAGGCTGACGTGAACTGCTCGGCGTACGCTGGCTGCATCGTGGACAACGCCGGCGACGACGCGGGCCTCGAGGCGTGCCTCACGGCGCTCCAGGCCGATATCGGCGACGAGGCTGCGGGCGCCGCATCCGAGCTCTACCAGGCGATCGCGGTCGACTGCGGATGGGCCGCTTGCGCCACCACCGAGGGCTCGTGCGCTGGCAACTGCGGAACCTACAACGGCGCGGACGTCTGCAACTGCGATAGCCAGTGCTGGCAGTACGGCGACTGCTGCCAAGACATCTGCGACGTGTGCGCTGCTGAGAACGCTGAGGAGTGCGGCGGAGACACGACGTGCACGCCCGACTGCGCCGGCAAGGCCTGCGGTCCCGATGGGTGCGGCGGCTCCTGCGGCGCTTGCCTCCCCGGTGAGTCTTGCAACGCGGACGGCACCTGCGGTGGCGGCACGGCCTGCGAGGACGAGTGCACCGACGGCGAGAGCGACTGTGACGGCGATCTGGCTTGGGTGTGCGGCGTGACCTCCCTGGGCTGCACGGCCTTGAGCACGACCGACTGCGCCGCGAGCGGCCAGGTCTGCGACAGCGGAATGTGCGTGGATCCGGGCGCCGCTGATGCGGGCGCTGGTGGTGACACGGCCGCGGGCGACACCGTGGGTGGCGCCGCAACGGGCACCGACGATGAGACGAGCGGCAGCTCCTCGAGCGGCTGCGGCGGCGCTCCGTCGGACGGCGGTCCGCTCGGCGGCCTCATCGCGAGCCTGCTCATCCTCGGCCTGGCGATTCGTCGCCGAGCCTGAGCGCTCACCGGATTCGTGAGAGTCCTCAAGGGCCGTCGCGCGTGTCGCGGCGGCCCTTTTTTGATCTCTCAGCCCTCGATGAGGTCTTCAGAGACCGCGCACGCCAGGGCCATGATCGTGTGCTGTGGGTTCACCCCGAGGGTCGACGGGATGATCGAGGCGTCGACCACCGCGAGGTTCTCGATCCCCCGCACCCGGCCCCTGGGATCACAGACCGAGGTCGTGGGGTCTTCTCCCATCACCGTGCCTCCGAAGAGGTGGGAGAGGACGCCGATGTAGGCGCGCGGGTCCAGGGGACCCTCCAGGATCAGGTCGAGCTGGTCGGCCGTGATGGAGCTCGGTAGCCCGTAGACGCCGGGGAGCACCTCTCTGGCGCCCGCCGCGAAGTGCATGCGAGCGACCGTGTGGATCCCGCGCCGGACGCGCTCCAGGTCCGTCTTATTGAGGGTGTATTGGACGTTGAAGCGACCGAAAGGCCCTGATTTCACGCGGCCCACGGTCTCAGCTCGGATGGCATGAACCCACATGGCCAGATGGCGGTAGGAGGTCAGACGCTCCAGGAGATCGAGCCCGACCCCGGGGAGTCGGCTCGCCGTGAGCTCCAGGGGCAGAGCCAAGGTCTCCATCTTGAAGCCCTCTCGGGTCCTGTAATAGGTGCTCGACCAACCCTGGGTGGCGCCCGTGTTCATGTCGACAAGATCGTCGTAGACCCCGAAGACGGCGGTGCCGGGGTGGGCTCGGAAGTAGCCACCTAGCGCCGGGTGTCGGTAGCCGGAGCGCTGGAGGATCGGCGCGGTGTGGGTGGCCGAGGCCCCCATCAGCACCGCCCGGCGGGCGCGGACGGTGTACGCGCCGCCCTTGCGCTTCGTCCTCGGGTGGAGGAAGCGACCGGTGACGCCGAGGGCGCGGCCGCCGCGGATGAGCACCTTCGCCACGGGTGCCGAGGAGAGCAGCGTCCCGCCTCGCTCAAGGACCTCGGGGATGTAGACCAGGTTCGTGCTCTGCTTCTTTCGGCCTTTACAGCCCTGGAGACACTGCCCGGAGCCCGAGCAGTCGGCGACGTTGCGTCGCATGTCGTGATCGTGGGCGCCCATGGCCTGGGCTCCGGCCCGCGCGAGGCGGTTGGAGTTTCCGTAGACGCCCTTGAGGGTCTCCTCGACGGAGAGCTCCTCTTCGATGCGGTCCTGATGGGTCCAGACGCGCTCGGCCAGCTTGTCTCCACCGAAGCCGTGGTCACGCTGCCAGTCCGCGAACACATCTCCCGGGGTACGCACGACGATGGCCGAGTTGATCACCGTCGAGCCGCCCACGACGCGTCCCTGGACCACGGGCCACATGGCTCGC
>CALCNF010000204.1 GCA_937897815.1 uncultured Pseudomonadota bacterium
CATCAGCAGCTCCACCAGGCTGAACCCGCGGGCGCGCTTGGACCGGCGCGAGCGACCCTTGAGGTTCTTGGGCTCAGGACCGCTCATGCGCCTCCCTCGCCCTTCGAGCCCTTCTCATCCCCGTAGGTAAACCTGGGTTTTCCAGAGAAGGGCAGGATGACATTGTGCTGCTCGCTGACGGCCACCCCGTCGTTGAACCGCTGAATCGCGATCACCGCGTCCCCGGCACCGTATTCGCTGCTCAGGTCGCTCGCGACAGGCTGGTTATTGGTGTGGTTCACCATGCGACCGTCGGGAGTGAAGCAGAGGGTGTGAAGACCCTGGGGCCTCACCTTTACGATGCGCACATGTACGTTCGGGCCATCCGACTGCTCTTCGATGGGGAAGATGGAGTCGAGCTCATAGGTCTTGATGGGAGCTCCAGCAGCGACGTCAACGCTGCTGCATTGGGGACCCGTCCCTCGATGCACTCGGACCTCGCCCACCAGGTCATCGCTGATGTAGGGGACGATCTGCAGCGCGTAGGCCCGAAAGTCATTCACGGCCCTGTTCTTGGCGTAGTGGGCCGAGTCCATGACCTTTTGAGTGGCCTGAATCGTTGGTTGGTGCTGCGTCGCCTTCATCACGTTGGGCATGGCGAGGGTCACCAGCACCATGATGATGACGATCACCATCATCAACTCAAGCAGTGAGAACCCCTTCGACCCGCTCTGGCACTTCATACGCTGCATCGCGTGTAAGATTCTGCAAGAAGCGTGCACAACTGCCTTTGTTGGCCTCAATTCGACTTCCCTGATGCGATTGTGCCCTCAGATCGTCCGGGGACCATGCAGAATTTACATAGTCAGCGGAGAGAATTTCATCCTCGCGCGCGTATCCATCTGTGCCTAATTTCTCGTGCACGCTTTTGAAGGTCTGTGGTGACCCGCTGCTTCAGTCCCAGGGAATCTTCTCGTCTCGCCAGAGATCTTCGAGCGACTCACGCTCCCGAATGACGTGGACCGCCTCGCCATCCACCAACACCTCTGGGGGACGTGGACGGCTGTTGTAGTTGGACGCCATTGTAAAGCCATAGGCCCCTGCGCTCCGAACCGCGAGCAGGTCATCGGCCGCGAGCCGTGGCAGCTCTCGATCCTGCGCGAGGAAGTCTCCGCTCTCACAGATCGGCCCCACGATGTCCACGACGTCTTGGGCCTCAGCCGGCACGCCGACCGGCACGATCCGGTGGTAAGCGCTGTAGAGCGTCGGGCGTATCAGGTCGTTCATCGCCGCGTCGACGACGATGAATCGCTTGTCGCCGTTGTGTTTTACGAGCTCGACACGCGTCAGCATGACTCCTGCGTTGCCCATGATGACCCTGCCAGGCTCGAGCACGACCCTGAGCGATCGGCCCTTGAGCCGTTCCCTGAGCGCCGCGGCGTAGCTCGCGGGCGTCGGCGGCGTCTCATCTTCGTAGGTGATGCCGAGCCCTCCCCCCACGTCGAGGTGGTGGATCGATATGCCCTCTTCTTGAAGAGCGTCGACGAGGCTCAGCAGGCGGTCCAGCGCCTCAACAACGGGCGCAGCGTCTGCGATCTGGCTCCCAATGTGGCAGTCCAGCCCCATCACGTCGATCGAGGGTAGCGCGGTCGCCAGGCGGTAGGCCTCACGAGCCTCTCTCCAGGGGATCCCGAACTTGTTCGTCTGGAGCCCAGTCGAGATGTAGGGGTGCGTCCCAGCGTCGACATCGGGGTTGATGCGCATGGAGATGGGCGCTCTCTTCCCCATAGATGTCGCGACCTCCGAGATCATCTCCAGCTCGGCGCGACTCTCGACGTTGAGGCACAGGATCCCAACCTCCAGGGCCCTGCGAATCTCGTCTCGCCGTTTCCCAACACCGGAGAAGACCACCTTGGCGGGGTCTCCGCCCGCTCGCAGCACGCGCTCAAGCTCTCCGATGGACACGATATCGAAGCCCGCCCCGAGCTTGGCCAACAGGGAAAGAATCGCCAGGTTGCTGGAGGCCTTTACCGCGTAGCAGACCAGGTGATCCTGACCCTCCCATGCGTCGTCAAAGACCCGAAAGTGCCGCTCGATGGTCGCTCGGCTGTACACATAGGCTGGGGTCCCGACCTCATCCGCGATGGCGCGCAGCGCGACACCTTCGGCGTAGAGCTCCCCGTCCTGGCGTTGGAAGTGATCCACCGCTCTTAGCTCGTCGCAGGAGGCAGCGGCTCTCCAGCGGCCAGGGCCCGCTCAAGGGCCGAGGCACCTCCGGAGAGCGTTCTCTCTGAGAGCGCGTCGTGCGTCTCGCGACTGCGCGCGCACGTCTCGCGCACGCGAGCCGGTTTCGGACCGCCAACGACGTCGCGCCTATCGAGGCTTCGCGTCGCATCGAGGACCGACCGGGCGTCATCTCCGAAGCGCGGGTCGAGCTGACGAAGCTCCTCAAGTGTCAGATCTTCCAGGGCACAAGACCGATCAAGGCAGTGCGCTACTGCGCGGCCGATAATGTGGTGGGCCTCTCGAAACGGCACCCCCTCCGCGACGAGGTGATCCGCGAGATCAGTCGCCAGAAGGAATCCCTCGGAGAGCGCCGCCTTCATCGCTGCGGCCTGCGGCTTCATTGCGCGGAGGAGCGCGGGCAGGACGCGCGCGCACATGCGAGAGGTGTCCATCGCGTCAAAGAGCGGCTCCTTATCCTCTTGCATGTCCTTGTTGTAGGCGAGGGGCAGGCCCTTCATCACGACCAGGAGGGATTGGAGCGCGCCGAACACGCGCCCAGACTTTCCGCGCAACAGCTCCGGGATGTCCGGGTTCTTCTTCTGCGGCATCAGGCTTGAGCCTGTACAAAACGCGTCAGAGAGCGTCACGAAGCCGAACTCCTGGGAGGTCCACAGGACCATCTCCTCGGCGAGTCGACTCACGTGGACCATGAAGATGGAGAGGGCCGACAAGGTCTCCAGCGCAGCGTCTCGGTCTGAGACCGTGTCGAGGCTGTTCAGGGTCAGCCGGGAGTCCTCCAGCTCACGAGCCACTCGCTCACGGTCGATGGGCAGCGGGGTGCCCGCCAGAGCGCCGGCGCCCAGGGGGAGCTCAGCTGCCCGGTCCCGGGCGTCAAGGAGTCGACTGACGTCCCTGAGCATCATGGCACCGTAGGCGTTCAGGTGGTGCCCAAAGGTAATCGGCTGAGCCCGCTGGAGATGGGTGTAGCCTGGCATAGGGAGGTCGGCGTGGGTCTCGGAGAGCTCGACCAGGGCCTCCACCACAGCGAGGATCTCCTGGGCGGTCTCCGTGAGCTCGCGTCGAAGCCACAGGCGAAGGTCCAGGGCGACCTGGTCATTGCGGCTGCGGCCCGAGTGCAGCTTTCCAGCGACATCACCCACGCGCTCCGCGAGGGCGCCCTCGACGTTCATGTGGACGTCCTCTCGGGCCTCCGTGAACGTGAACGAACCGGAGCGGATGTCATGGGCGATCCCGATGAGGCCACCCTCGAGGGTCTGCTGCTCCTCGGGCGAGATCAGCCCCGTCGCGGCGAGCATCCGCGAGTGGGCGATCGAGCCCGCGATATCCTCCATAGCGAGCCTCTGATCGAAGGCTATGGAGGCGTTCATCGATTGAACCTGAGCGTCGGTTGCCTCGGAGAAGCGTCCGCCCCAGGCACTCTGATTGGTGTCGCTGGCCATCCCGTTGTCCTAGAACTGCAGGGTGATACGGGTCTGGACGGTGTAAGCCGTCTCAGCTTCACGGATGGGAGACGATTCGAGGTTGTTGAACGCCGCTCCCGGGAAGAACATGCCCGCCTCCAGATCGAAGTTGAAGCGGTCCTTCTCACCGTAGAAGAGGCGAAGATCGGCTTCAAGACCGTAGTCTGCGGCGTCCCCGGGGGTCGCCTGCGCCTCAGGCGCCTGGGCCCACAGGATGTCGAGCCTCGCGCCCAACTGCTCCTCCACCGAGTCGAAGAGGTCGTAGGCGATGTAGGGCTTCACATAGATGGCGTTCGTGACTGTCCCGATGACCTCCCGGAACAAGATGAGGTCCAGGTGGTAGTTGCGGTCGAACTTGAAGTTGGTCACCTCGGGGTTGGAGACGCCCTGCTGGCCGGACTTCTCGGCGAACACGAGGCGGTCCTTCACGCCGAAGCCGTCCGCTGAGTCACCGGAGGCATAGCCGCCGTCCAGACCGAGCGTCATACCGCCGTTGTCGTAGGCGATCTCCAGGGCGGCGCCGACCTGCTCGATCGTCTTCTCTTTCGTCTCACCCGTGATGCCTGAGTTCTCGATGTCGCCCAGCACAGCGGCCGCTTCCAGCTCCACGCGCAGGCCGCTGGAGTAGTCAAAGCGATTCTCGTACTTCATCCACAGGTCCGGGATGATCGCCGTCGCGTTGCGCTTCACCAGCTGCAGACCGTCGTGAGTATCCCAATCCCAGCCGCCGGCCAGATCCACCTCTCCGGTGTTCTCAAGATCATACTCCTGCGAGCGGAAGACGGTGTACAGACCCCAGTCAAAGGAGGAGCCGAGCTGCTCGCGCAGGTGGATCTCGCGGGCGCGCTTCTCCGTCTCAGAGAGCGGGCGCTGGAAGATAGAGACGATGTACTGATTGACGTCATCGCGATTGCCGAGGTCGTAAGGCTGACCGAACGCGTCCGAGGGATGGTCACTCGTCGCACCCTCATAGACGAAGTCCATGGCGCCGACGACGTAGACCCCCCCGAACTTGAGGACCATCATGGCGCGGTCGGCGTAATCGCCGTAGTCATCATCGATTCCCTGACCTCCATTGGCGAGAATCCCGAGCCCCCAATGGGAGCTCATGCGTCCAACCCGAAGCAGAAAGGCCGGCTGCCACTCGCCATAGGCCTCTTTCACGCGGACGCCATCTCGGAATCCGTTGGTCCCTCCCTCCGGCGGCGCGGCGCTCGCGGTGAACGCCGACAGGGGAACGTCATAACGATTCAGGTATCCGGCGTAGTCAGGAGTTCCACCGAGGATCGTGTTGTCCAGGAAGTCGACGCTGGCCTTAATCCGCATGGACGGTGAGAGATGGACCGTGGGGCGATAGCGGAGGCGAATGTTCGCGCCGCCGAGCGTGGCGTCCGTCGGGTCACCGATGGCTCCTGCCGCCTCCGAGTTGTTGATCTCGTTGGCCGTCAGCGGCTCTGGGATCCCGCTCGTACGCGTCCCCGTTGCTGGATCGTAGGTTCCGAGGTGACCGTTGGAGAACAGGTCGGCGCGGAATCGAAAGTAGCCGTGATGCTCTAGAAAGGGGTAGGTGGGGCGCGTCTGCGCGGTCGTCGAAGCGCTCGTGTCACCTGAGCCTGCGGCCTCTGCAATCAGTGCGTTCAGGTCAACCTCATCGTTCGCCGCCGCCGGCTCCGCGATCTCAGGGGCTGTTTCCTCGGCCCCTTCGTTCGTCGCAGCCGACGTCGAATTTTGCGCGGCGCCAGGCGTCTCGCTTGCGCCCGATTCGGCCCCAGTTTCCTGGGCGAACGCGCTCATCGAGCTGCCCATCAGCAGGGCGAAAAAGATGCATGAAAATCTCGACGGCGACATCAGTGGACTCCTGAAAAAAGGCGTACGTAGCGCCGGTTGTTATCGGTGCGCGCTCCCCAGTGTCAAGCCAACTCGAACTCCGCGCACCCATCATCTCGGCGAGATCCCCACCCTCATCCGCCCATCGCGCGCAGAGCAGAAGCAGCAACTTCTGGCCCTCGATAGGTTTCAGATGGCCAGGATCATTACTTGATCGACACTTGCACAGGGGTACTGTGATCGTGTCGCGGCTCGTGCGCTCGGACTGAGGGTTTCAAGTTCAAGCGCCGCGCGGCGACACAACAGGTATGGCGGTAAGAGCGTGCAAAGCGATCCTCGATCTACGAAATACTTGCACATCCACAGGGGGGGCGATCATGAAAACTCCCTTTGTGGTCGGGCAGTTCCGTGGATCGGGAAAAGTTGTGCACGTTTCTTGCACTACGCCATAGGCGCCAACCGCACACGAATTTGACGCGGCTGAGCACGAAGCCGGCACCACGCCGGAGCACAGAAGTTTTGGGGGTCACCATGAAGTCTTGGGCACAACACCACTGGATCAAGCACTGTCTTGTCGCTGTATCAGCGGCGTTGATGATGGTCGCTTGTGAAGCACCTGATGATTCGACACCGGAGGAAGCGCCGCCCGCGGCGATGGAC
>CALCNF010000205.1 GCA_937897815.1 uncultured Pseudomonadota bacterium
CGTGGATTGCGTGATCGACTTCAGCGTCCTCGATCAGGTCATCCCAACCCTCGATTGGGCGTGCGAGCGCCGGGTCCCGGTCGTCCTCGGAACGACGGGGCTTGAGGAGACACACCGAGCCGCGCTCCATGCGGCCGCCTCGGTGATCCCGATCGTATGGGCTCCGAACTTCTCAGTAGGCGTCAACGCGATGTTCGCGGTCGCCTCCGAGCTGGTCTCCCTCGTTGGGGCCGGGTGGGATCTGGAGCTGGTCGACTCCCACCACCGACACAAGGTGGACGCCCCGAGCGGCACCGCTCGGCGCCTGATCGAGCTCCTGGCCGAGGCGCGAGATGCGACCTACGAATCCGCCGCGCGCTTCGGTCGTCAGGGGCTCGTTGGCCCCCGAACGGAGGAAGAGATCGGCGTGAACGTGCTCCGTGGAGGTTCGGTGGTGGGCACCCATGAGGTTCACTATCTGGGCGAGGGCGAGGAGCTGGTCTTGACCCATCGCGCTACCGATCGCGCGATCTTCGCCCGCGGCGCCCTCCGAGCGAGTCGCTGGTTGCTTGGAGACCCGGATCGAGCTCCAGCTCTCTATGACATGGGCGACGTGCTGCGTTATTCCTAGGGGCACCGTATCGGCCCTCATGCGACGCTCGTGGATGGATCCCGCGATGGAAGACGAACAACCCTCTCTGGGCCACATCGGCCGCTATGAGCTGCTCTCCCGATTGGGAGTGGGCGGCATGGGAGAGGTGTTCCGAGCGCGGATGATCGGGGCGGGCGGCTTCGAGAAGCAGGTCGTCATCAAGCGAATCCTTCCGCACCTGGCCGAAGATCCGGTCTTCGTGGAGCGCTTCGTGGCCGAAGGCAAGCTCGTCGTCCAACTGGAGCACGCGAGCATCGCGCAGGTCTATGACCTCGGCGAAGAGCGCGGCGTGCCCTACCTGGCCATGGAGTACGTGGACGGTCGCGACCTGCGAGACGCGATGCGGTTGGCCCGGGGGGTCGACCGTCTGCCTAGCGTGGAGATTCGAACCCTGATCCTGGTGGGGATCCTGGAGGCGCTGGAGTACGCTCATGGCGTCCGCGACGCGCGCGGGAGCTCCCTGGGGATCATCCATCGTGACGTGAGTCCGGCCAACGTGATGATCTCGCGCAGCGGTGAGGTGAAGCTCCTCGACTTCGGGATCGCCCGCGCCGCTGAGCGCGGTGATCTCTCGGTACCGGGCGCGCTTCAGGGCAAGTTCGCCTACATGTCGCCCGAGCAGGCGGCTGGCGAAGAGCTGGACGGTCGAAGCGATCTGTTCAGCGTTGGAGTGCTCGCCTGGGAGCTCTTTGTAGGAACGCGGCCCTTTGACGGCGAAGCGAGCCTCGCGACCCTGGACCGCATTCGAAGCCATGATCCGGGGAGCCTCGCGGACGCGTGCGAAGAGGCTCCACCTGAGGTCGTGGATGTGGTCGATCGTCTGTTGGCCAAGGACCGCGAGGCGCGACCTGGCTCCGCCACGGAGGCCATCCGAACGCTCAAGGGCCTCTTCTTGAGGCGCGGCGTGCTCGTCGGGTCTCGGGAGGTCTCCGCCTGGCTATCGGAGCTCCTGGAGACCGTACCGGAGTCCCTCCGAGATCCGGGCAACTCCCCGTTCTCCCTCGAGGAGGCCCTTCAGCTGCCTATGGTGGCTCTGCCTGGAGGCTCCGCGACGAAGACCGCAACGGTGAGCATGGTCGAGGGTTCGCCTGCCGCTTCCGTTCCCCTGGAGCTCTCGACGGTGGCGCCTACGAAGCCAGGGCTGGCCCCCACGACGGCCGAGCTCGGAGAGCTGCCGCCGACCCTCGGACCGACCCGCCGTCGAGGTCGCCTGGTCGGGCTGCTTGTGGCGATGAACCTCCTGCTGCTCGCCTCCGTGGCCGTCCTCGTGTGGCAGCAGTCGAGCGGCCCTCCCGTTGAGGAGCCTCAGAAGCTGGGCGTGCCCAGGACGAGCTCGACCATGGTGGAGAAGCCGCTCCGGCCCGCGCCGAAGCCACAGGCCACCCGCGCGGTGGCGGTCGATCCGCCCAAGACAGTCGAGGCCCCCGGCGAGGAGGAGCCGTCCGCCGTAGCGGTCGAGCCTGCCACGAGGAAGGTTGCCCCCTCCCGTTCGTCCGCACGAGCCGGGGGCGTCCGCGCCGGCCGCGCCCCGTCCGCAGCGGTACAGGGCGGCAAGGGGCGCGTCGTGTTTCGATTCTATCCTGCATCATCCAAGGTGGTCCTCGACGGGCGCACCCTGGACACAGGAGGCTCTAACGTCGTGAACCGGGAGCTCTCCGAGGGCCGTCATCGTCTGCTCTTGATCGGTCCTGATGGAGCGCAGCGAAAAGACTCCTTTGTGATCAAGTCGGGAAAGACCACCAACCTCACGACCCTGCACGTGACGGCGCGCTAGGGTTCTCCGCGCCCCCTACGGATCGAGGACGTGGCGCTCCCTGGACACCCGGGCTAGGATAGCCTCATGTCTGGACCCGAAGAGACCCAGGCGGCCCTTGGGTCTCCCGAGGACCTGGCCTTCAGCGCTTACCACTTCGCTGAGCGAGGAGGGAGCGTTCATCGCTTCGAGTCGCGCCTGATTCATATCGGCTCCTCACCTGAGTGCGATCTCGTGCTCGATCACCCGACCGTGAGTCGGCTCCACGCGCGCCTCGAGTTCGAGCTGGACGGGTATCGCATCTCGGATCTGAGATCCAAGAACGGCGTTCGCGTCTCCGGTGTGCGCGTTCGAGACGGGTTCTTGCGACCCGGAGACGAGGTCCTGTTCGGTGAGGTAGGGCTTCGCTTCGGACTTGAGAGCCAGCGGGTGGAGGTTCAGCTCGCTCGAGAGACCTCTTTTGATCGATTGATCGGCGCCTCCAGTCAGATGCGTGAGATCTTCGCGCTCCTGGCCCGGGTCGCGCCAAGCGACGCCACGATCCTCATCGAGGGCGCGAGTGGAACCGGGAAGGAGCTCGTGGCCGAGGCGATTCATCGCCACTCCGGCAGAGCTTCGGGACCCTGGGTGATCTTCGATTGCTCCGCCGTCGCTCCCGAGCTCATCGAGAGTGAGCTCTTTGGACACGTTCGCGGCGCCTTTACCGGGGCGATCACGGATCGAAAAGGGGTCTTTGAAGCGGCGTCCGGTGGGACGCTCTTCATCGACGAGATTGGTGAGCTTCCGGCCGAGCTCCAGCCCAAGCTTTTGCGCGCGCTGGAGAGCGGCCAGGTTCGGCCGGTGGGCGCCACGAGCACCCGCCAGACCTCGGTTCGAGTCGTCGCCGCGACCAATCGAACCCTCGCTCAAGAGGTGCAAGAGGGGCGCTTTCGCGATGACCTCTACTACCGCCTGGCCGTGATTCACGTGAGGCTGCCTCCCCTGTCCCAGCGATCGGAGGACATCCCCATGCTGGTCCGGCACTTTCTGGAGAGCGGAGGCTCCCCGGACGTGTCAGTTTCCTATGAGACCATGCGTAGGCTCCAGGACCACCCGTGGCCGGGGAACGTTCGTGAGCTGAAGAACTATGTGGAGCGAGCGGTCCTGCTCAGCGACCGCGGTCGCCTGGAGACCCAGCACCTCGTGAATCGAGACGCGGTCCTGGGTGAGGAGGCGGACTCAGGCATCGGGATCACCGTGGACATGGCCTTGCCCTTCAAGGACGCCAAGTCACGCCTGGTCGATGTCTTCGAGCGTCGCTACTGGACCGAGCGAATGGACGCGGCGCAGGGGAATGTATCCGAAGCGGCGCGTCAGGGTGGGATTCACCGTAAGAGCTTGGAATACTTGCTGAAGAAGTTGGATCTGAGGACTTCGGAAGACCCCCCGTAGGGGGAATGAAAAAAAAGGGTGTATGATTTTTTGGACGCCGGATCCGACCGCTCGTAATCTGGATTCATGGTTCGGGGGGGTCTTTTCGAACCATGTGGAGGATTTCCAGTGAGCAATCAGTTCAAAACGACCACAACGCAGACAACCACCGAGCAGGTGTTGACTCGTCGTGAGGTCCAAAAAGCTCTGCGCAAGGCCAACTTGACCCGTGAAGAGGAGCTCTGTCTCCGTATGCGGCTCGGGATCACCGAGTCGCCTGCGGCCAAGCTTTCTTTCCGCGGTCAGGCGAGTGATGAGCTCGCCACCAAGCTTGCGCAGATCGAAGCTGACACGCTTGCGCGCCAGCGTCCTCGTGCCGCCGTTCAGACGGCGCCCGAGGGACAGGCGCTAAAAGCTGCGATCGTCGATAAGCTCAAGCGCATTTAATTTAAGCGCCTGAGTCGACAACAACAAAAGTCAGCGGTGCGTCTTCGCGCCGCTGATTTTTTTTGCTCTGCCCACAAGACGCTGAGCGTCTGGTCGCAGCTGTGGCGCCCCTTGGAGTGACCGCGCGTCGACCGCTCAGTCGATCTCTTTGCACTCCCCCGCGCTGAACACGGAGGCTCCGGCGGCCCAGGCCTTGCACTCATTGGAGTAGGTGTTGCCGTCGCAGCCACACACCGGGTCGTACTGCTCGGTGCAGAACTCCGGTTTCGGCGTGCAGGTCCCGGTCCAGTCCGCGAGGACACAGGTGCCCTCGAACATCATGCAGAACTCGCTCTTGGGACACAGGGCGGCGCCGCCCCAGACGCAGACGCCTCCGCACTCGCCCTCGTGATCAATCTGGACCTGGGCGACCAGGGCCTCGCAGGCGTTCGAGTAGGTGTTGCCGTCGCAGCCGCACACAGGCTCGTAGATCTCCGCGCACGCGTCCGGGATGGGCTCACAGGTGCCTGACATATCGGCCATCTCGCAGCTCCCGGAGGGCTGGACGCAGAACTCGTCTTTCTCGCAGGCCAGTCCGGCGATGCCTCCGCAGGAGTCTCCAGAGATCTGGCACGCTCCAATGTGCTGAACGCTCACACCCTGGACGGCAGCCTCACAGCTGTTGTCGTAGGTCACGCCGTCGCATCCGCAGACCGGATCGAGCTCCTTGGTGCACACCTGGGGCTTGGCCTCGCAAAACCCGGTGTTCGCGCAAAGTCCATCGAGGAAGTGGCAGTAGGCGTTGTCCTCGCACATCTCGTTGTTCACGCACGGAGTTCCCTCATTGGAGGGATCGCAGGGGCCAAGGAACGCGACGCTCGTGCCCGCCTTTGAGGCCTGACATTCGTTGTCGTAGGTCGCTCCATCGCAGCCGCAGACCGGCAAAAACTGGGGCGGGCACATGGCGGGGATCAGCGCGCAGGTGCCGTAGACGCTGCAGATCTCGTCGGGAAACTGGCAGTACTCGCTGTCTGCGCAGTCAGCGTTTCCACCGCAGTAGCTCTCGTCGCACAGGGCGTTCTCTGCGGGGACAGCGCCGCACTGAGCGACGCAGGTCGAGTCCTCGCAGGACCAGTAGTTGCCGCAGGTCGCGCAGTCCTTCTCGCACGGCGCCTCAAACTCAGCGCCCGTTCCGTAGCAGTCACAGGCCGTCTCACAGAGATCGAGACAG
>CALCNF010000206.1 GCA_937897815.1 uncultured Pseudomonadota bacterium
CGCTCACGGCAGGCGAGAGCCTCCACCGTCCTCATGAAACGGGCGCATGTGCCCCGTGGGACACACGAGTAACGAGCAAGGATTCTTCTTCATATGGACAGCGGCCGGGGCGCCAAACCCCCAAGTACCAAGCCGTAGCCGTCCACATCGCGGGCCTTCGAGGTTCATGTCGGTGTGACCGGATACGGGAAACACCGAACATCACATGACTCGAAGGAGGAGGTTCTATGACCCTCCGAAGTACGCGAGCGACCATGCTCCGAAATCTGCTGCGCGCGGGCGACCGCAAGCGAATCGCGCGGCTCCTCGACAAGCTCCATCTGGCCGACCTCTCACGGCTGGTCACCGATCTGCAGCAGCTCGAGCTGCGCCGGGCTGCGGCGGTGCTCTTTGATGACGTGCGCGTGAGCAAGAGCGTCGCGGGGCTCAGCGGCGCGGCCGCCGAGCGGCTCATCGACGCCGCCCAGGAGGCGGACGCCGGACGCGCGCTCACCCACCTCGGCTCGCGTCACGCAGCGCAGCTGCTCCTCAGGAGCCCCGATGAGCGCAGATCCGCCATCCTGTCACGGTTGGGAGAGCCCGTGCGTGGTCAGATCGTCCGAGCCCTGCCGCGCGGGGCGCGTCCCGAGCGTGGCGACGCGGCTGTGGGCGCCGCCTTCCGCCTCCGGCGCATCTTCATCTAACCCACGTCGATAGGGCGCAGGCCCCGCTCTCCGAAGCGTGCCAGATACTCGCTGCGAACCCCGAGGCATCGGGGTCGCTCGTCGCACGTCTCGCAGATGGCGCCGTGCGCGCGTCCGCTCAGGTCAGCCGTATCAAACTCCTCTCGGTTGGCCGGCATGGCCAGACGCGGCTCCTCCGATACGACGCAGGGGGGAAACCCGCATGAGCCTCCCGTCGAGACGGTCAGGCCTGCGTCGAGCAGGGTCCGACTCGCGGCCAGAAGCCGGGGCCGAATCGCGTCGAGCGAGACCACCTTCTCTTCGTAGAGCGCCACATCCCAGGCGCTTGAGGGGTGAGAATAGATCACCTGATGGATGCGCGCGTCGGGCCGAGAGGCGAAGCGATCGACGATCAGTCGGGCGTGCGTCTCCAGTTCGGCGACGTTGTCACGGTCGATCACGCAGTTCAGGCCCACGAGCAATCCCGCGTCCAGGGCGGCCTCGATCCCGGCGACCGTCCCGACCCAGGTCCCAGGGGCGCGCGTCATGGCGTCAGAGGTCTGTGGGTCGGCGCTGTGCAGCGAGATCAAGGCCTTCGAGAGGCCGCGTTCCATGAGATCGTTCAGGTACCGCTTCTTCCGAAACCGGATAGCGTTGGTCTCAAGCCCGACCTCCATGCCGTGAACGCGGGCCGCATGAGTGACCAGCTCAGGCAGCGTCTTGTAGAGCGTAGGCTCTCCGCCGGAGAGAAGGAGGTTGGAGACCCCGAGCTCGGCCATCTGGTCGATCCAGGCCAGGCAGGTCGCCGTGTCGGGCTCTGGCCAGGTCCTCGATTGCCAACAAAAGGCGCAGTCCTGATTGCAGCCGAACCCCAGTCGGATAATCCCGTAGGGCCGGCCTCGCCCCATGGAGATCTGATAGAGCGCCTCATCCCGAAGCCCAGAGAAGCTCCAGATCGCGCGCAGCTCCCCCTCCAACCCATCGAGCTGAGCCCGTCGAGCCCGGTCCCTAATATCGTTGAGCCGCGCCGCGCCCTCCGGTGTCTCGTAGGGGTCGAGCCCGTCGTCGGTGCGGGCATAGGAGAAGGCGAGGCTTGAGGCCTCAAACCACCGAGGGCCCTCGTGCCCGGGTCCATGGACGTGAAGCTTGAGGCCGTCGACCCATACGGTCAGCCTCCAGGGTTCATCGTCAGCAGGTGGCGGGGCGGCGATCACCTCGGCCCGACCACCGAGCGCCTCGGACAGCGCCGACTCGAGGGCAGCCTCATGGTCGGCCCGAGCGCGTCGAACCCACGAGTCCTGTCCCTGCTCGCCGCGAGGCTGACTCATCGTCCGCCGCTTGTCGCCCCAGGCATGAAGGCGCGCATGAAGCAGGTGAGCGGGACCGGGATAAAGAGTGGACCGTCGGACAGCACGTGAAAACCTCCGAACGCAGCCTACCCCGACGGCGGGCCGCGATCGAGGGGTTGGGCATTTCACAGCGTCGAGCGCCCGTGCTAGATCCAGAGACGTGGAAAGACTCCTCTCATTGGTCGGACTCGCCGGCATGATCGGCTTCGCCTACCTCCTGTCGACGGATCGTAAGGCCGTCAAATGGCGCACGGTGCTCTGGGGCGTTGGGCTTCAGATGCTCATCGGCTGCGTGATCTTGCTACCGGCTGCAGGACAACAGGTGTTTGAGGCGGTCGACGTCGCGGTCAGGACCCTCCTGTCGTTCTCCGAAGAGGGAAGCGACTTCCTGTTCCAGAGCGTCGAGGCCCACCGCATCGAGCTGGTCGCCCCGGACGGGACGAGCCTCGGAGCGCCGACCTTCGTCGGTCACATCTCACCGCCGCTTAAGACCGTGGCCTTCTGGGTCCTGCCCTCGGTGATCTTCTTCTCGGCGCTCATGGCCCTGCTCTATCAC
>CALCNF010000207.1 GCA_937897815.1 uncultured Pseudomonadota bacterium
CACCTGCGTGTTCACGGACACGGGAGCGTGCTGCGCCAGCGACGCCGCTTGCGACGACGACAACATCTGCACCACCGACACCTGCCAGGGGGGTGCGTGCACGAACGCCGCCGTCCCCGAGTGCTGCTTCAACAATGGAGACTGCTTTGACGGGAGCAGCTGCACCGGCGACGTCTGCGTGAACAACCAGTGCAAGTACATCCCCAATGGAAGCTGCTGCACCACCGACGCCTCTTGCGATGACGACAACAGCTGCACCACGGACACCTGTGACGGGGTGAACTGTCAGAATGTGCTCATTGACGGTTGCTGCTTTAACAACGGTGACTGCTTTGACGGCAGCAGCTGCACCGGCGACGTCTGCGTGAACAACCAGTGCAAGTTCATCTCGAACGGAAGCTGCTGCACCAGCGACGCGGCCTGCGATGATGGCAATGCGTGCACGGCGGACACCTGCGACGGAGTCGACTGCCAGAACGTCCCCATCGCGGATTGCTGCACGACCGACTTCGACTGTTCGGATGGTGACGCCTGCACGGCTGACGTGTGCTTGGACGGCGCATGTGTGAACTCGGCGATCGCTGGCTGCTGCCTCGCGGACAACGAGTGTAACGACGGGAATCTCTGCACGGCGGACAGCTGCGCGGGCAACGTGTGCCAGTTCGATCCAATCGACGGGTGCTGCGTCGGCAACGCGGATTGCAATGACGGGAGCGCCTGCACCGTGGACTCGTGCGTCGGAAACGCATGCAACTTCGCGCCGATCGCTGGCTGCTGTGAGAACAACGGCGACTGCAACGACGGAGACAGCTGTACCCTGGATGCGTGCAGCAACAACGTCTGCACCACCGTGAATATCCCCAACTGCTGCGAAGTCGATGTGGACTGCGACGACGGTGACCTCTGCACGGACGACACCTGTGGACTGACCGGGCAGTGCTCCAACCAGGTGAAGCTGGACTGCTGCGCTGTAGACGCGGACTGCAATGATGGAAACTCGTGCACGCAGGACTCGTGCTTGAGTGGAGGGGGCTTCTCTCTGTGTCAGAACACGGCCATTCCAGGTCCTGGCTGCTGCATCGTAGCCTCTGACTGCCCCGACGCACCTTGTGAGCTGGAGACCTGCGGGTCTGACTTCCAGTGCCAGTCCGAGCCCACGGAGAACTGTTGCCAGTTCGACGCGGACTGCGTCGACGCCGACCCCTGCAGTCTGGACAAGTGCGTCTCAGGAAGCTGCGTGAACATCGCCAACGGGGTCGACGGATGCTGCTCGTTGGACGCCGACTGTGACGACGGAGCCGCATGCACGACGGACAGCTGTGTCGCTGGCGTGTGCAGCAACATCACCAACGACCTGTGCAATGATGGCAACGACTGCACATCGGACACCTGCGTCGATGGGGCATGCCTCAACACCTTGCAGGCCGGCGCCGGATGCTGCCTGGTCGACGCCGACTGCGATGATGACAATCACTGCTCTCAGGACATCTGCAACTCGGACGGTCAGTGCGAGTTCCCGGAGACGGGGCCGCTCGATGGCGTGGACGAGATCTGCGTGAACGGCATCGATGACGACTGTGACCCGAGCACGCTCTGCTGGCTCGCGGCCATGGGGCCGAACATCACCTCCGTCGAGCCGATTAAGACCAACTCCGGAGTCGTCGACTTCTACGGTTATAACGAGGCGACCAACTCCTTTAGCGCGGACACCGGGTTCGAGCAGAGCAACGCCATCACCATCCTCATCCACGAAGATCAGGACCAGAACAGCTCCATCGTGTGGATCAATGATCTCATCAGCGATGGAAGCGGCGGCTCGACCGAGGTCGACGTCGCTGGAGCCGTCGGCCTCCAGATGATCGTCAAGGATGACAACGACGGCACGGACGACTTTGCGTTCAACAGCGCGACAGGCGAAGGCAACTTCGACTGGGGATGGGGAGGCTGTTGCACCGACGGAGCCGTGCTCGGCTTCGTCGATGAGCCCATGTGCGTGGAGTTCACCTTCACGGACCTGAACAACATGAGCGCGGTGAACGTGTGGCCAACGGACGCGGCGCCGTTCAACCTCGGCGCTCCAGCCATCGGCCAGACCGTGACCATCTGCGCGACCGAGTAGGGAGCTCAACGTGCGGAGGGGCCGGCCATCGGAGGGCCGGTCGCCCGCCCTCGCTCTACTCTGCGGCCTCGCGGTTCGTCATGGTGATGGTCGGGGCCGCCATGAGCTCGTTGACGAACGCCTGCGCCTTCTCCTTTTGGTGAAGGATGGTGGCGTAGTCGACGTGGTCCGAGATCCCGGAGAGCGCCCGCTCGATCACAGCCTCATTAGGAGACTGTAGACGTCGGAAGAGATCCAGAGCGACATAGAACGCCTGGCACGCCTCATCGAACTGGAACAGCTCCTTAAGAGCCAGACCCAGCTGGGACTGGGTCACGGCGATTCCCTGCATATCTCGAAGCTGCATCTCGATGTTCAAGGCCTCTTTGTACCGCTCAACGGCCTCCTCATGGTTGCCCGTCATGAGGAGCAGGTTTCCATGCTCGTGATAACCGGTCGCCAGACCTGTGTAGTCCTCGGAGTCCTGCTTGAGCTCCAGACTGCGGTCGAGGACCTTGAGGGCTTCGTCGTACTGCTCGGTTCGCTGGAGCACGCGCGACTGGTGATGAAGGCTTCGACTGAGCGCGAAGTTGTCTCCGTTCTTCTCTTCGATCTCGCCGGACCGCTCATAGAGCGCCTGAGCCTGATCGAACTCCTCGCGGCGCTCCAGGACAACGCCCAGCCGGCGATATCCCGAGGCCATTCGGAGCTCGTCCAGCTCGTCCTCATCACGTCGAAGCGCGCGATCAAAGAAGGTGAAGCAGCCGTCGACATCCCCATGGAGGAAGCGCAGGTACCCGATCAGCCCACAGCAGTCTGAGAGACCGGCCCCGTCATCAATCTGCTCGTAGATCCCGAGGGCCTGCTCGTACCACTCGAGGGCTACGCTGTGATCGAAGCGCAGCTCGCTGGCGCGCCCCAACAAGACATAGCACTCCGCAGAGGCCGCCATGTTGTTTCGAGAGCGAAAGTGCTTCGCGGCCTTGGCCAGTCCCTGGCGCGCGAGCTCGGTCTGGTGCTGGTCGAGCAGGATCCGGCACTGGTCAATGAGCTGGGCGCCCTCGGGGTCCTCCGGTGCGAGAATTCGCCCCCACCTGCGCCCGACAGGCGCCGAGGCGTTCGCGATATAATCCGGAATATCATCTTCATCGGTGAACGGAGCGCCCGCCCAAGGACGAACGCCGTTGTCCTCCTGGGCGAGGCCGCTGAAGTCGATGTCCAGGTTTCCAAACGCGCCCGCGACCCCAAACGAGGCCTGCAGGCTGCCGCCCATAGCGCTCATCCCGCCGCCATGATTCGCCAGTCCGCCGCGTATCACCGCCGGCACGTAAGAGGCCGACTTGTCCTGAACCGGCCACGCCGTGAACAGGTCGCGGCTCTTCCAGGCGCCGGGCGCCGACTGGGACATCAGCTTCAGCTCCTCCATCGTCAGGATCATGGTGATCAGGATCGGCTCGTTCTGGTACCGAGCGTTGGCTCCCTCAAGGTACCTGCAGAAGTCAGGGTCCAACCCTCCGTCTGTGCCGCGAGGCAACCCATAGGCCAGCGAGCACGGTCCGTTCTTTCCGCCCTTATGGGCGACCCAGCCCATGAGATCTGGCGGGATAATCTCGGCCACCGGCTGGCTCTTCCAACCGAAGCGCGCCTGTGTGTTTCGCAGGGACTCGCGACAGTGATCAACCTCGTTCGTCCCCGCGCACCGAATGACCACGAGGCCGCGGCGGCCCTCTGCGCGGCACTTGGTCAAGGTCTCGATGACCTGGGCGACGACATCTTCGGCTTTGGTCTGGTCCGACATACCCATACTCCTGCGCGGTGTACCGAGCCTACACTAGCCGAGGTTCAAACGGCGAGCCATCTGCTACAGTCGAAACCGATGTTGTCTTGGAACTGCGAGGCGCGCCTGGTGTGTGTGGCGCTCTGTATCGTCGGGTGGGCCGCCCCAGGGTGCTCTCAGGAGGGGGAGGCACGCGAGGAGCCCGCCGTCCTCAGCTCGGTCCCGGAGCGGGCCGAGACGGGAGCGCTCGAACGCACAGATGCGCCCTCGACCCCAACGATCTCGGATCACCGCCGCCGGCCTGAGACCGAAGGACGGCAGGCGCCGCGCGCGTCGAAAGCCCACAAGAGCGAGTACGCGACCGCTATGATGGACGGCTCGGCCGCGCTCTACAGTGGCCAGTTCGATCAGGCACGAAAGCACTACTTGAGGGCCATGGATCTGCGACCCAAGAAGATGGCGCCCGCCCTGGGCGCGCTTCGATCGATGACCCCGCGGGGACGCGGCGAGGAGCGCGCGAGCGTCA
>CALCNF010000208.1 GCA_937897815.1 uncultured Pseudomonadota bacterium
CCAATCCGCGTTTTGCATTGAGGCCGTATTTGGCAATGACCTCGCGCAGCGGCGGCAGCGCGTCAATGGAGTCTGTCAGACCGACGTGGCGGGCGGAAACTGCTTCATCGACGGGATCTGCTGGACCACGGGCCAGCCCAACCCACAGAGCGGCTGCGCCGTGTGCGATCCGGCTCAGAACCCCCTGGGATGGTCAGGCAACGACGGCGATCCATGCGACGACTCGGATCCATGCACGTGGCCCGACATCTGCTCGGGAGGCCAGTGCACGAGCACCCCGGCGCAATGCGACGACACGGGTAATCCCTGCACAGAGGCCGCCTGCATCGATGGGGCCTGCGAGGAGCTCCCCGTCACGGGCACGGCCTGCGACGACGGAGACCCTTGTACACAGGGCGAGAGCTGCAACAGCGGCGTCTGCCAGGGCGGCTTGCTGCCCGACCTCGACCTGGACGGACAGGTCTCTGAGGCGTGCGGAGGCATGGACTGCGACGACAGCGACAAGTCGGTCTTCAAGGGCACCGACGAGACCTGCGATGACGGGGTCGACAACGACTGCGACGGCGACACGGACTCGGACGACGTCGACTGCACCATCGTGGCGGGCGATCCCTGCTCCTACCACCTGGACTGCTATCCCTGGGGGCTGTGCGGCCTCTGGTTTGAGGACATGAGCACCCGCTGCTCACCGCCCTGCGCGGGCAACGCCGACTGTCCCAACAACACCCTGTGCACCAAGGTCCCCGGAACCGTGGGCGCGGGCTACTGTCAGCCGGCGGCCCCGAACATGAAGCCCGCGGGGCAGGCCTGCGCCGCTGGAGGCGAATGCCAGACGGGGATCTGCGCCAATGGAGCCTGCCGTGACTTCTGTGGAGATGGCGGCGCCTGCACCGTGGCCAGCCACGTCTGCCAGGCCGTAGGAGCGCCGGCCGCCGGCGTCGTCCAGAGCGCCTGTATGCCTCCAGCGAACGGCAGCCTGGGCGTCGGCCAGACGTGCATCTCCGGACAAAGCGTCACCGGCGACGTGTGCGGAACCGGCCACTGTGACCTGATGCCGCCGGCCGGCCCATGGACCTGCCAGAACCTGTGCACGAGCGAGGCGGACTGCAGCCCATCGCAGGAGTGCAACATCACGATCTACGGCTCGGTCGCCAACGATATGGCCGTCCCGTTCTCGCCCGACTTCGCCGTCCAGACCCGAGACGCGGTGGCGGCCTGCTACACGCCACCGATCCAGGGCGGCTGGATCGCCGATGGCCAGGTGTGCAACTCCCCCGAGCAGTGCCTGAGCTACAAGTGCACGCCCCTCGATCCGGCCGACCCGACCACCTACTGCACGTCCTTCTGCTCCGATGACAGCGAGTGCGTGACCGGGATGGCGTGCAAGCTCGACGGGATCTCCATGACCAGTTCATGGCTGCAGCAGACGGACTTCCAGACGCAGCTCGCGGACCCCAACGCGATCGCGCTGGTGCGGATCTGCAAGTTCGAGTGAGCGCGTAAGAGCATCGGAGATCTCGTTGGAGGTGTCCGCGTGCGCGCTGCAGGTGCGATAAAGGGGTTGAAGACGACCCGCGGATCGATTACAAATCCCCGCCCGCTAGATGGGCATCTGGAGACACGACCGATGGCGAATACCAAGCAAATCACCGATCGCGCCGAGCGCAAGAGCGCAAAGCGTGAGCAGCGCAAGGCGCTCAAAGACGCCTTCTTGAACCTGAGCACCAAGGACCGCAAGGCGTTCGCTTCCAGCGAGACCGTGGGACTGCGCGCCTGGATGGCCGAGCAGGAAGACTCAGCAGCTGAGGAGTAGGTCCGCCGTGGGCAAGATCCGCAAAGCGGTGATCCCGGCTGCGGGCCTGGGCACCCGGCTCCTTCCGGCCACCAAGAGCGTACCCAAAGAGATGATGCCGATCGTCGATAAACCGGCGATCCAGCTCATCGTGGAGGAGTGCGTCGAGGCGGGAATCGAGCTCGTGGTCCTGATCACAGGGCGCTACAAGGGCTCCATCAGCGACCACTTTGACGTCTCCTACGAGGTCGAGGACGTCCTGGAGCGCAAGGCCAAGGGCGAGCTCCTCGAGAAGGTCTCTCACCTCTCCTCCATGGTTGACGTCGTGTCGATCCGACAACATCGCCCCCTGGGCCTGGGCCACGCTGTAGGTTGTGCCCGCCCCATCGTCGGCGATGACGAGCCCTTCGCGGTGCTCTTACCCGATGATCTGATCCTCGGAGAGCGCTCAGCGACCCATGAGCTTGTCGAGGTCCATCAAGAGACCGGGACCGGCGTGCTGGCGCTGGTGGAGGTGCCACCCGAGAAGGTGAACCTCTACGGAATGATCGCTGGCGAGCGCATGGACAACCGCCGTGTCCGCTGCACGGATATGGTCGAGAAGCCCGCCGTAGGCACCGCGCCTTCGAATATGGGCATCGCCGGGCGCTACGTGCTCCCCGGCTCGGTCTTCTCCTACATCGAGGAGACCCCCAGGGGTGTGGGCGGCGAGATCCAGCTCACGGACGCGCTCCTTCGCGTGATGCGCGAGGAGGGCATGCACGGCAAGCTCCTCGAGGGCATGCGCTATGACACCGGTGACGCCGGCGGGCTCGTCCGCGCCAACATCGCTTACGCCCTGGAGCGACCGGAGCTCGCGGACGATCTCCGCGCGTTCATGCGCCGCTTCGTCTAGGTATCCATGAACCAGGTGTTCTTGGCGATCGTCGCCGTCTCCTTCGTGACGGCTATCTTCGCCGGAACCATGGGCGACGTCAGCGCCGCGGCCCTGGACTCAGCGAAGGGCGCCGTGGACCTCTCTCTCTCGCTGATCGGCTACATGGCGCTGTTCCTGGGCGTCATGAAGGTCGCAGAGGTCGCCGGGATCCTGCGACTCCTCGCCCGCGCCATCGAGCCCGTAATGGTCCGCCTCTTTCCGGAGGTCCCAGCGAACCACCCGGCCATGGGCGCCATGATCCTCAACATCTCGGCGAACATGCTCGGCCTGGCGAACGCCGCGACACCCTTCGGCATCAAGGCCATTCAGGAGCTCGACACCCTCAACGAAGAGAAGGGAACGGCCACGAACGCCATGGTCTTGTTTCTGGCCATCAACACCTCCGGCCTGGCCCTGCTGCCCACGGGCGTCGTCGGGGTGCGTGCGGCCAACGGATCTGCCGACCCCTGGGGCATCATGGCGCCCACGCTCGCAGCGACCGCCTGCTCGACCATCGCGGGGATCCTCGCCGCTAAGACCCTGTGTCGCCTGCCCATGTTCGCGCGCACTTCGCCCGCGCCGTCCCGAGCCGCTGTCGTGGGTAAGACCCCCTCGCTCCCAGGGCTGGAGGCCGAGAGCACGTGGGCGGTCCGCGGCCTGTCGATCTTCTTGAGCCTGAGCCTCCTCGCCCTCGTGATTCCGCCACTGGGAGCCGCCCTGCTTCCCGAGAGCGCGACGGGAGCTCCCGGCCTCAGGGAGACCTTCCTGAGCTTCTCCGCCACGGCCGGAGACTGGGTGATCCCGGTCTTGATCACCAGCCTCCTCGCGTTCGGCTACGGGAGAGGGGTTCCGGTCTATGAGACCTTCGTGGAGGGCGCAAAAGAGGGGTTCGAGACGGCCGTTCGGATCATCCCCTACCTGGTGGCGATCCTCGTGGCGGTAGGGATGTTTCGCGCCAGCGGCGCCATGGGCTTCGTCACCGGCGGCATCGGGCAGCTCACCTCGCCTCTTGGGCTGCCCGGTGAGGTCCTGCCCATGGCCCTGGTCAGGCCGCTGTCGGGCTCTGGCGCGTTCGCGCTCATGAGCGAGCTCGTGACCACCCACGGGCCCGACTCCTACATCGGCTATGTCGCCAGCGTGCTGCAAGGCTCGACCGAGACCACCTTCTACGTCCTCGCCGTCTACTTCGGCGCCGTAGGCGTCACCCGAGCGCGCCACGCCGTGGCCGCCGGTCTGAGCGCGGATTTCATGGGCGTGATCGCGGGCACGGCCGTGTGCGCGGCCCTCTTCGGTCACCTGATGTAAGTCAGGGTGGCGAGGGGCCCGCGTCG
>CALCNF010000209.1 GCA_937897815.1 uncultured Pseudomonadota bacterium
ACGCAGATCTACACCCATGTGAGTCAGTCGGCCCTCAAGCGCGCCTACGACGGCGCCCACCCTCTCGCGAGACCTGCGAGTTCAAAGAAGGGCTGAGACGCGCGCCGGTTGGTGCTAGGGTCCCCCCCATGCTGACCCCTGAGACCGTCCAACAGCTGGTCCTCGTCCTGGTGCCGCTGATCTTGAGCCTCACCGTCCACGAGTACGCCCATGCGGCCACCGCGAGCTGGCTCGGCGACGACACGGCGAGCCGCCAGGGCCGGTACACCCTGAACCCGATTTCCCACATCGACCCCATGGGCAGCCTCCTGCTCCCCGCGCTGCTCGTGATCAGCGGCACCAATATGTGGTTCGGCTGGGCCCGGCCCGTGCCGTTCAACGCGGCCCGCTTCACACGAAAGATCCGGATGAAGCACAGCGTGTTGATCACCGCCGCCGCGGGCCCGTTCTCTAATCTCCTGCTAGCCGCCGTGTGCGCCTTCGCGTACGGCCACCTCGCTCATCACGAAGCCGCAGCGGACCTGTTGAGGGCCTCGGTGCACATCAACGTGCTCCTGTTCGTCTTCAACTTCCTGCCGATTCCTCCGCTCGACGGCAGCAAGGTCGCCTGGGGCTTGCTACCCGACCGCGCCATCGACAAGCTACGGTTCTTCGAAGAGCAGACCTGGATCGCGCCCGTCGCGTTCCTGGCGATCTTCCTCTACGGAGGACCGATCATCGGTCCTCCTATGCAAGGCATCAGCGAATTCCTCTTCACCACGTTGGGACCATGAGCGAAGACACCCCATCCTCGCCCGAGGGCGAGCGACTTCAGAAGCGAATGGCCTTTCTCGGGATCGCCTCGCGTCGAGAGAGCGAGAAGTTGATCCGGGCGGGACGCGTCACGGTGAACGGACGACGCGTCACGGAGCTCGGCACACGGGTCACCGCCGACGCGGTCATCAGTCTCGATGGGAACCCGGTCCTGGATAACAACGTGACCCTGGTGGCCCTCCTGCACAAGCCCGTCGGCGTCGTGTGTACGCGCACCGACCCGCAGGAGCGCGAGACCATCTACGACCTCCTCGACAAGGACCTGCCTTGGCTCGCCCATGTGGGCCGCCTCGACATCATGACCGAGGGGTGCCTGCTGCTCACCAATGACGGGGAGCTGGCCGAGCAGCTCCTGCTCCCAGCGAGCGGCGTCGAGCGCGTCTATCATGTGAAGGTGCGGGGCAAGGTGGACCGCAAGACGATCGCCAAGCTGGAGAATGGCGTGGTGCTCGACGGTCGTCGCACCCGCCCCACTGGCCTCTCGCGTCTGGCGACCAAGTCCAAGCATGACTGGCTTGAGTTGACGCTGACGGAGGGAAGAAACCGTCACGTAAGGAGGATCTTCGAGGCGGTCGGCCACTCGGTGACGCGCCTGAGACGCGTCTCCTTCGCGGGAATCAGCGTTGAGGGCGTCGCCCGCGGGAACTGGCGTCTCCTCGAGCCGAAGGAGATCGCGAGCCTTCGCCGTATCGCCGCAGGCGGCGTCTCCTGAGACCCTAGGGCGCGGTGGACGCCAGGGTCGTAAGCCGGTCCATCACCTCAAGCGCCTCACCGTAGCCGGACTCAGGTCCGAAGGTCGACGCCACAGCGGAGGAGGCCACGATGAGGTCCTCCAGAGTATCGAGGTCGTGACGGGGGATGAGGCCGAGTCGATGGGCATGCACGAGCAGGCGTGACGTCGGCACAACGGCGCAGGTCGCCATGGACGAAGGGATGAGCCCCCCACGCACCAGCTCGCGAAGCACCCAGAAGCAGGCAGCCTTGCCCGCCCCCCCGAGGAGCTGCTCGTGGACCAGCCCAACAGCGTCGCTGCCGCTCGCGACGCTCGCCAGGCGCTCAAGAATACCCGGTTCACCAGCCACGCGCGCCGCCACGCCATGGGCATGAATCAGCCGCTCGGCGAGGGCCTGATGCGCTGGGGGGGTCTCGGCCAGATCAAGCTCGTCGAGCGCACCACCGATCCCCTCGTTCACCAGGCGGCCAAAGAAGTCTCGAGCTCGGAGGTACGCGACAAAGGAGAATACCTGCGGCTGAACCGCCAAGCCCTCCAGGAGCAGCGCGACCACTCCGAGCTCCACGAGGAGCTCATCTCCAGGACGGCTCGTGTCCACCTCGATACCGAGCTGGGACGCCGTGTAAGAGGGCCAGTGAGCCCCATCATCCCAGGCGTTGTTCAAGGCCTCAGCGATCTCATTCAGATCCGAGCGGGCCGCGATCACCCCCGACACTTCGGGAACAGCCAGAGCCGCCACGGGTGTGGCGACAGCCAGCCCCGGTGCTGGGTCTGGCTTATCCACGTCTCCAAAATCGGCCACGAAGCGGGCCTCGGCCCGTGCGATGTCCTCGGCGGAGGGCGGCTCGGCCTCAGGAGCGAAGCCCATATCGGGTAGCTCTTCCTCGTCGTCATCGTCCGAGTCCGCTGGCGCGGATTCGGCGGGCGCGGCCTGGGCAGGACCCGGGGCCGCCGGAGCGGCTGCAAAGGGCGTCGGCGCGCCGGCCTCCGCCTCAAGGGCCTCTTCCTCAAGATCCTCGAGGATCTCCTCCACGTCCATACTCCGAATTTCCGGCAGGACCTCGAGGGCCCGGTCCGTGAGCGCCCATCGAATCCCGACGATCTTCAGGACGCCAGCGCCCGCCATCCAGTGAATCCAGGACTGGAAGGAGGTCAGGGTGATGAACTCGCCGGGATACACGTAACTCGTGATCATGCGGTAGAGCTCGTTCTCGCTGTGGAGCCGCCCGCCGTTCTCGACGTCGAGGGCGTCGAAGACGTACTTCACGAGCAGACCGTTGACCTCGCGCAGCCGTGTAAACAGCGCGCGTTCAATCGCCTCCTCGTCAGCCGCGTCCCGGACAGCCCGGGCGAGCGACCCAAACGCGACGCGCTCCCGGTCCCAGCTGACATCGAGCAGGGAGAAGATCGTCGGCGCACGGCTCTTGTCCCACAAACCCTGCTTCCGGAGATGGGTTCGATAGGCCTTGAAGCCAACGTCATCCAGACCGGAGGTCAAGCTCAAGGCGGCGACGAGCTTACCGGGGAGCTGCTCAGGACGGGTGTTCGGGAAGTGATCGAATTCCACACGCTGGGGCATCGTTCAGGACCTCCGGGGTTAGGCGTTCCTACGGTATCGCGCACGGCAGAGGCTTGTCATGTGGTCATCCACTGCGGCACGAGACGTCTTGACATGGCGGCTCTCGGACAGCCACCTTGGCGGCGCTAATAGGAGATTACGCATGCGAAACCTGCTCTTAACAACGACGATCCTGATGACGGCCGCTCTGACGACGGTCGCGTGTGAAGAGCCCGCTCCCGTCCCCGAGGCGAGCCCATCTGTAGAAGCGAAGGCGATTGCGAGCCC
Organism: uncultured Pseudomonadota bacterium; assembly: GCA_937897815.1. GTDB lineage: Bacteria > Myxococcota_A > UBA9042 > PHBI01 > CALCNF01 > CALCNF01. Next base: position 3,393 of record CALCNF010000209.1, read on the forward strand.
ACCACCACCGAAGGTGGCGGAGGTCCCGGAGTCGTTCATTACCCACAAGAGCGCGGACCCCAATCGAATGCCGAATGACTCGATTCACGCCTCTCTGGGTCAACCCAAGGCGCCCCGCCCTCTCCCGGCGGGCCACCCTCCCCTGGCCGGACACCAACACGCTTCGGGCTCGGCCCGACCGGCGAGCCCAGGCATGGTCCCGCGTGGGGGCGCTGTCGAGAAGGGTGTCGCCCTGCCCCTCCCATTGAAAGGTCCAGGCAGCGTCGCCGAGCTTGAGGGCCGGCTTAAGCGACTCCCCACAGGAGCGGATGGCGAGGCCGCTCGGAAGTCCCTGGAAGAGCTCTACCGGATCTCGTTCACCATCGACCGCCGCAAGCGCGACCACGCCCGCGCTGCGACGCTGGCGGATGAGCTGGCGGCGAATCCCGCCGCCGCGCCCGCCGCGGAGCGAATCAAAGGCTTCCTCGCCGTCAGCAAGCGCTTCGATACGAAGACCGCGCGGGTCCACTACGAGAAGGCTATCGAGCTCGAGCCGACCTTTGGGGAGGCCCACTACGCTCTGGCCTTCCTTTGTGCGCTGAACGACCGCGAGACGGGAGCCAAGCACTATAAGAGCGCGGCGGAAGCCGGCGTTGAGGACACCATGTCGCTCGACCGTCTCTATGGTGCGAATGCGGCGGCTCAACAACCCGGGCATTGACCTCCGGCCCATCCGTGGATACCCATGGGCCGCTTCATTTGAACACCAGACACCCCATTGAGGAGCTATCCCTATGAACTTTAAGCCACTCGGAGACCGTCTTGTCGTCGCGCGCGAGGCTGAGCCCACCGTGAGCGCTGGGGGAATCATCATCCCGGACTCGGCGAAGGAGAAGCCGCTGCGCGGTCGCGTCCTGGCCGTGGGACCCGGTAAGACCCTGGACGATGGAAGCGTTCGACCGGTCGATGTCGCTGAGGGCGATTTGGTGCTCTTCGGAAAGTACGCGGGCACCGAGATCAAGATCGCGGGTGAGGAGCGCACGCTTCTTCGTGAAGAAGATGTGCTCGGGATTATCGAGGACTGAAGATGAACCCGGACGAGAATCAGACCAACGCCGACTCCGTGTACGGAGAGAGCCCCGAGGAAGCCTCGACGGATCGAGAGCCTAGCTCTCCCCCGAACGCCTCCGGGGTAGAAGAGAATCCCTGGGGAGACTCCGGCGCTACGCCACCTCCGAGGAAATCTCGACCGGACGCCCGGCGACCGGACTCGCGGAGCGCAGGCGGAGAGGCCCCTAGAACCGAGAACGTCTCTGGCGAGGAGGCTCCCGAGATCCAGGAGCCGCCTGTCGATGACTTTAAGGACCGTCGCATCCAGGCCCTGGAGGCGACCGTCGCTGAGCGCGATAAGACTCTGCGAGAGTACATCGCGGCTCACAAGACCGAGAAGGCGTCGATGGAGGCCTTCAAGAGCCGTTTGAAGCGTGACCAGGAGCAAGAGGTCAAGGCCGCCGCCGCCAAGAAGGTGGAGGCGCTGATCGACGTGCTCGACAACCTCTTCCTGACGGCGCAGGCGTGCCGGGACGGCGGAGACCTCGAGGCGCTCGTTTCGGGCGTCGACATGGTGGCTCAGCAGTTCCTTACGACGCTTGAGGGTCACGGTTTAGAGCGCATCGACCCTGTCGGTAGCCCCTTCGATCCAGCCTGTATGGAGGCCATGACGATGGTGCCGGTCACCGATGCGGCTCAGGACAACATCGTCCTGACCACGGTGCGAACGGGCTACTCCCTGGACGGCCGCGAGCTCCGACCGGCGATGGTCACGGTCGGTCGATTGGTCGAATGAGAAGACTTCAACGCGCGTCGATCCTGGCCCTCGTGTTGGCGCTGGTAGCCTGCCGCGCTCCGCGGGATCCCTCTCTAGACGAGCATATTGAGGCCCAGCGCTCTCAACCCAAGCAGGTGTCCACCGAAAAGGCGCCGGGCAAGGAGTCCCCTGCCCCTGCGGCAAGAAAGCGAGACCCGAAGGCGCCGCCCCCGAAAGGGCAAGTCGAGCGCCGTGTGTACACGGATGAGGAGATCGCCGCCATCCTGGGCTCGGTCCCTGGCGACGGAAAGACCCTGGAGCTCGCCCTGGAGACTCCAGATGGCAGGATTCGCTGTGCGCTCGATCCAGAGAGCGCCCCTCAGACCGTGGTGAACGTCGTCGCGCTCGCGAACGGACAGCGATCCTGGAGAGATCCAGACACAGGCGACGTGGCCCGTGGACGCTTCTATGACGGCCTGACGTTCCACAGGACCATCGCGAACTTCATCATCCAAACCGGAAACCCGAGCGCCACGGGCGCCGGAGGCCCTGGCTGGACCATCACCCGCGAGGATGGCCTCAAGGACGCGTACTCCAAGGGCGGCGTCCTGGCCATGGTCGACGCCGGGGAGGATAGCCACGGCTCGCAGTTCTTCATCACGACCCGAGCCTCTAGCAGCCTCGAGGGCCGCTACACACCGTTTGGGACGTGCGACAACCCGGAGCTCGTGAAGAAGATCGCTGACGCCGAGAAGCATCCTCCGAAGGCCGAGGGCAAGAGCGCTACGAGGGCACTCAAGCCCACGCGCATCACTCGGACGACCCTCAAGCGCATTCAGGACTAGGGGACAGAGGGGCCTCAGCCCCTCCCCAGGTCTCAGGAGGGCTCCGCCCCAGGCTCCCAACGCGCCAAGCCGATAGCCGCGCAAGGCAGGCGAGGTATGGGTGTCTCTACGGGCTCGATGAAGCACTCAAACACCACCGCGACCTCAGCGTCGAAGAGATGCCCACCGAGCACCTTGAAGTCGTGGTCCCCGATGGTGATGTGCGCGTGCATGAAGGGCCGCCCTTCGAGCAGGGAGATGTTGCCCTGGAAGGAGACCAGCTCCCAGATGCCTCCGAAGGTCTTCCGCGTGTACGTCTGGGTCTCCAGGTCGTAGGCCCCGAGCTCCACGTCGCGGATCGCCCCAATAGCAGAAAGCTTGGCCCCGACGATGTTCTCGTCGGAGGCCAAGCCTTCAATGCATGTGCGAATGTCCTCGCCGTACTCTAGAGCGACCACATAGCGGCCGTCGTTCTCTCGAGTGACCTTCAACCGCGTCGGTCTCAGGCGGCCGCCGAGCGTCGCACAATGGCGAGCCCGGACAGTCCGGCCAAGATGATGAGGAAGTTGCCCAGCGGAGCGGATCCGCCGCCGGCGCAGCCGTTCCCGGGAGCCGTCACGACGATGGGTGCGTCCGCGTCTCCCACAGCGCTCTCGGTGCCGGGCATGATGACCTCAGGAGCGTCGCAGAACATCCACTTGCCGCTGATGCAGGTCTCCTCACCAGGCTGACCCACAGCGTTCTGGCAGGGCTGGAAGAGCTGGTCGTCCACGGCGCCATCGCAGTCGTTGTCGATCCCGTCGCAGATCTCCGTCGAGGGAATCGGCGCGGTGCAGGTCGACCAGGAGCCTGCGAGGCAGGTCTGGGTTCCCGTTCCGCAGCTGGTCTCACAGTCGACCTCGAGGCTCTCGTCCACCTGGCCGTTGAAGTTGTCATCGAGGCCGTTGCAGGTCTCGACCTTGTCCTCCTCGAGGAGGCAGGCGGTCCAGGACCCGAAGACGCACTCCTGGGAGCCCACTCCACCGTGCTCGGTGACGCAGGTCTTCGTCAGCTGCTCGTCGATGAGGCCGTTGCAGTCGTTGTCGAAGCCGTCGCACTTCTCGACGTCCGGAGCCGTGGAGCACTCGCTCCAGAGGCCGTTGGCGCAGACGCTCACGCCCTCGCCGCAGGCGTCCCAGCAGTACTGGAAGACATCCTCATCGACCGAACCGTCACAGTCGTTGTCGAGTCCGTCACAGGAGAACTCGCTTCCCGACTCGTAGTTCTCAGGCATCACGCAGGCCCACTTGCCCTCGTTGCACACGACCTGAACGTTGGCGCACTCGCCAACGGTGGGGCAGCCGGCATCCGCAGGGTCGGGGGTCGGGTCGTTCCAGTAGCACTCGATCTCAACCGGGGGCTCGAAGGTGATGTCCGCGACGATGACGTCCGACTTGTCCTTGGACTCGCCGAAGCCGATCCACCAGTCGTTCTCGAACGCGCCAGCGATGCTGAGCTCCTGGATGTGTCCGGTCTTACCCTGGGGCACCTGAACAGCGAGGAAGTACTCGTGGTAGGCGCTGTCGTCTTCCTTCTCGTTCTCCTCGGTGACGAAGAGGTCCCACATCATCTTGTTGTCGTTCTCGTTCACCGCGCCGCCCGTAACGGCCATCTGCCAGTTGTACACGGTGACGGTGTAGTTGCTCGTGACCGAGTACTGCTTCTGGAAGTAGCCCTTCGACTGGATCTTTCCGTCGATAGAGGTCTTCGAGTCGACCGCGGTCTTCAGGAAGACACCCTCGGTGAGCGGGATGTCGAACTTGGCTCCAGCGTTGGCACCGAGGCCGCCGCCGAAGCTGCCCGTGGCCGTGAGGTCCACGCCCGCGGAGTAACCCTGGCTGATCTGGTTCACCTGCTTCACGTCGTACCCGTAGTTCTGGAACGGGAGCGAGTAGGAGAAGTTGATCGCGCCGTTTGCACCGTTACCGGACATCTCGGCGAAGACCGACTGAGAGGCCGGGTTCGCACCCCAGCCGTCCCAGAAGCCGTCCTCCTGGCTCAGCTGCCAGCCGTCGCCGATGAGCGGGCTGGAGCGCACCTTCAGGAGGACCAGGTAGAGGTCCGCGCTCTTGGGCACGGAGGACTCGAACCAGAAGAACTCGGCGATTCCGTCTACGGTATTTCCCTCTTCGCTCGTGGCGCCGAAGACCAGCGTGTCGCCCTGCCAGGAAGCGTAGCGATTCACCTCATCGGCCTCATCACCGTAAATCCCCACCTGCTCATAGCCACCGGCGACCTCGGTTCCATAATTCAGGATCCGGGCGCCCTGATAGGCCGTCTGCGACTCGTTTCCACCCACAGCGAGAGCGGAAGAGGCGATGAGCGACGTGAGCGTCAGCCCAATCAAGGAAGTCAGCGTGAGTTGCGTGCGAAGCATGTGGGTCACCTTCATGTACTGGAAGTGCGGAATTATCGCTTGGGCCGATTCAAAGTCCCTCGAACCGGGCGGCGCTGTCTATTACAAGATGAATGCCAAAATCAAACACCAGGCACGATTCAACCTGGGAAGCTCGTAACTGCCTGTTTTTTAATGGGTAAAAAATATGACTACTCGTCAGTAGACGGCAGGGGTCAACAGTCCCCAGCGATCGCGATTTTGCTGGGATCTAGGAGACTACCATGGTGGTCACTTGACCCCAGCAGAACGCTTGTTCGGTTGACAAACCGGTCGGACATGCGACTAAGAGGCTGTCTTTAAGTGAACGCCAGCGCGCGTACGGAAGGGTTTGGTCAGTGAAGTTTGAACACGTCTCAGTCCTCGGAGTCGCCCATGTTGAGGCGCCCATTCGTGTCACCTCCGCGGCGCTAGCCGATCGTCTGCTCCCTACCCTGGAGCGGCTCGGTATTCGGCCCGACCTCCTGGAGATGGTCTCTGGCATTGTCGCCCGAAGATTCTGGCCAGAGGACGTTCAGCCGAGCGACGCGGCCACCATGGCGGCGAACAAGGTCATTGAGATGACAGGGGTCGACGCCAAGCGGCTCGGCGCTCTCGTGAGCACGTCGGTCTGCAAGGACTACATCGAGCCCTCCGTGGCTTGTCTGGTCCACGGGAACCTCGGCTTGAGCCCCGACTGCATGAACTTCGACCTTGGCAACGCCTGTCTCGCCTTCCTCGACGGGATGGACGTGGTAGGGAACATGATCGAGCGTGGACAGATCGACTACGGCATCGTCGTCGATGGAGAGGGCAGTCGTATGCCCATCGAGCGGACCATCGAGCGACTGCTCGATGAGAACGCTGACGACGCCCAGTTTCGTGAGGAGTTCGCGACCCTGACCCTCGGCTCTGGAGCCGTGGCCATGGTCCTCTGCCGTTCCGAGCTTGAGCCGGAGGCCCACTCCTTCTCCGGTGCCGTGCGACTGGCGGCTACGGAGCACAACCGCCTGTGCCTCGGCCAGCCCGATCGAATGATCACGGACACGCGACGCTTGCTCGCCGCGGGCCTTGAGTTGGCCAAGCGGACCTGGGACAAGGCCGTTCACGAGCTGGAGTGGACCCTGGACCGGTTCGATGTGCTGGCTATCCACCAGGTGTCCCGCGTCCACACAGAGCAGCTGGTCCAGACCATCGGGCTTGAGCTCGACCAGGTCGTGCGCATCTATCCCGAGTACGGCAACGTCGGCCCCGCCTCCGTGCCCATCGCCCTCGCCCTCGCGGTCGAGGAGGGACGCATCAAGAAGGGAGACCGCGTCGGTCTCCTTGGGATTGGTTCTGGACTCAACTGCGCCATGGCCGAGTTGGTGTGGTAGCCGCGGCCCCCACCCTACCCGCTGGCGTTCCCCTAGACCTGTTCCCGTTCACCGGGAAGACGGCCACGATCGCCGGCCACCAGATGCACTACCTGGACGAAGGCTCGGGCGACCCGGTCGTCATGGTCCACGGGAACCCCTCGTGGAGCTTCTACTACCGCAACCTGGTGACGAGCCTCTCCAAGTCCCATCGCTGCATCGTCCCCGATCACATCGGATGCGGACTCTCGGACAAGCCCAGCGATGACGCCTACTCCTACACCCTCGCGCAGCGCGTCGACGATCTCACCCTCCTCCTCGAGGAAGCAGGAGTGCGTGAGCGTGTGACCCTGGTCGTCCATGACTGGGGCGGGATGATCGGTATGGCCTGGGCGAACCGTCACCCGGAGCGCATCGCGAGGCTGGTGATCCTCAACACGGCTGCGTTCCCGCTCCCTCAGAAGCTGAGCCTTCCGTTTACCTTGCGCCTAACGAGGACCCCGCTGGGCTCGCTCCTCGTCCGCGGCCTGAACGCGTTCTCCGCGGGCGCAGCGCGGATGTGCTTCGAGCGGCCGACGACCCAGGAGATTCGGCGAGCGTACCAGGCTCCCTACGACTCCTGGGCCAACCGAATCGCGACGCTTCGGTTCGTCCAGGACATCCCCCTGAGTCCATCCGATCCCGGCTATCAGATCGTGAGCGAGGTCGAGCAGGGCCTGGGCCAATTCGCTGATACGCCGACGCTCCTCTGCTGGGGCGCGAAGGACTTCGTGTTCAACGACGGCTTCTACGCCCGTTGGCGCGAGCTCATGCCCCACGCGGAGTTCCACTACTTCGAGGACTGTGGCCACTACGTGCTCGAGGACGCCCGCGAGGAGATCGACGAGCTCACTCAGGACTTCTTCGCCCGCCACCCGCTCCCTCCCGTCTCATGAGCGAGGCGGCGGTGAACATCGCCGCGGCGCTCAAGACGCGAGCCCTGGAGCGCCCTGACGCCACGGCGGTCGTCGTGCCGCACGCCAAGGGTGGTCCCGTATCGCTCTCCTACGCGGATCTGGACCACGAGAGCGACCGGATCGCGCGAGGCCTCAGAGCCATCGGCATCACGCGAGGGACGCGCACCGCGCTCATGGTCCCGCCCGGTATCGATCTCTTCCCCCTGGTCTTCGGGGTCTTCAAGGCGGGCGTGGTTCCGGTGATGATCGACCCGGGTATTGGCCCCAAGCATCTCAAGAAGTGCCTCGCAGAGGCCAAGCCCGAGGCCTTCATCGGCATCCCCCTCGCCCAGGCCGCCCGGGTGATCCTCGGCTGGGGCCGAGGCTCCGTGAAGACGGTGGTCACCGCGGGTCGGAGGCTCTTCTGGGGCGGCTACACCCTCGACCAGGTCAAGCGAAAGGGCGACGACGTCGACTGGAACGCCCTCGCGGAGACACGCGCCGATGAGCTCGCCGCGATCCTCTTCACCTCGGGAAGCACCGGCCCGCCCAAGGGCGTGGTCTACACCCACGGGGCCTTCACCGCCCAGGTGGAGCTCATCCGCGAGATGTATGACATCCGTCCCGGAGAGGTCGATCTGCCGACCTTCCCCCTCTTCGCGCTCTTCGACCCTGCGCTCGGGATGACCACGATCGTCCCCGATATGGACCCCACACGACCGGCAGAGGCCGACCCCAACAAGATCCTCGGCGCCATTCAGCGATACGAGGTGACCTGCATGTTTGGCTCTCCGGCCCTCCTCGACACCGTCGGGCGCTACGGGGCGGAGGAGCAGGTGAAGCTGCCGAGCCTCAAGCGAGTGATCTCCGCGGGCGCCCCTGTGCCGCCGCACGTCATGCGCACCTTTTGCCGCATGCTCGAGGACGACGCGCGCGTGGTCACGCCGTACGGCGCCACCGAGGCGCTTCCCGTGGCGTCCGTGTCCAGCCATGAGGTCCTCGACGGCACCGAACACCTGACGGCTGAGGGCGCCGGGGTCTGTGTAGGCAGCGTCGTTCCGCCGAACATCGTCCGCATCATCCCCATTCACGAAGATCCCATCGAGCGATGGGACGAGAGCGTGTGCTTGCCGGCTGGCGAGATCGGCGAGATCGTGGTGAAGGGCCCGACCGTGACCTCGAGCTACGACGCGCGTGAGCAGGCGACGCTCCAGGCCAAGATCGCCGACGGAGACGCCGTACGCCATCGCATGGGAGACCTCGGATACTTCGACGGTGAGGGGCGCCTGTGGTTCTGCGGCCGAAAGGCGCACCGCGTGAAGACGAGCGAAGGGGACCTCTTCACGGTGCCCATCGAGCAGGTCTTCAACGTCCACGAGGACGTGAAGCGCTCGGCCCTCGTGGGGCTCGGCGCTGGCGACGAACGAGAGCCAGCCCTGGTCATCGAGCTCACCGCGGAAGGAAAGCGCCGCCCGAAGGCGGACGTCCTAAAGGAGCTCGAGGCGCTGGGAGCGGCGTGCGCGAAGACCACCATGGTGAAGCGCTTCTTCTTTCACCCCGGCCTGCCGGTCGACATCCGACATAACGCCAAGATCAACCGCCCGCTCCTGAGCGAGTGGGCCACCAAGGAGGCCTCATGAAGCTCCTGGTCACCGGAGGCGGCGGCTTCCTGGGTCGAGCCCTGTGTGAGCGACTTCTCGCGGACGGCCATGAGGTCCGAAGCTTCAGCCGGGGCGCCTATCCTGAGTTGAAGGAGCTCGGCGTGGATCACCGCCAGGGCGCCCTCGATGACGCGGCGGCCGTCTCCAGCGTCGTCGAGGGGGTGGACGCCGTCTTTCACGTGGCGGCGCTTCCCGGAATCTGGGGTCCGCGCCAGCTCTACTGGAACACCAACGTGGTCGGGACCCAGAACATCCTCGACGCCTGCCGAGCGCACGGCGTCGACCGCCTCGTCTACACGAGCTCACCGAGCGTCGTTCACGGCGAAGGGAGCGTGGAGGGCATCGACGAGTCCCACCCCTACCCTGCGCGTCACCTGGCGCACTACCCTGCGACCAAGGCCGAGGCGGAGCGTCGCGTGATGGCGGCCAACGACGCGTCGCTCGCGACCGTCTCTTTGCGCCCCCATCTCATCTGGGGAGTCGGGGACAACCACCTGCTGCCTCGACTCGCGTCTCGGGCCAAGGCCGGCAAGCTGAAGC
>CALCNF010000210.1 GCA_937897815.1 uncultured Pseudomonadota bacterium
ACGAGCCGCTGATGGCAGCGAAGAACATGCACGCCGCGATCGTCGAGAGCGCCAGGCCACCAGGCAGCCAGCCAAAGAGCGCGTTCGCGAAGTCCACGAGCCGCTGGGCGATGGCACCCCTGCTCATGAGCGCACCGGCGATCATAAAGAACGGGATCGCCACCATGGTCGGCTGTTCAGCGAGCTCGACCATGCGCTCGACCAGATTGAAGTTCCGGCTGAAGGCCTCGAGGGAAGAGAAGGAGTCCGGGAACTCCGGGTAGGCGATGAAGCAAGCGACGGCGAAGCCGCCGATCACGACGAACAGCGGGGCACCCAGGAGGATCAAGGCGAGGAGGACGGCGACGACGATGAAGCCGGCGCCCGGTAAGGCCTCAACAGCGGAGGCCAGCGGGATGAACGAGGACGTCAGCATCAGTGCGCCCCCAGCTCGAGGGCCTCCGCGGCCTCACCTCGTCGCCAGGCACCGAAGTCCGCGCGAACGCGCACGAAGAACCGACCGATCATCACGAGGAGCGAGACGGCGATCGGCAAGGAGACCAGGAACTCGGGGAGACCCGTCGCCTGGAGCTCGCCCCCATGGCCGAGCTGGTCGCTCACGTATTGAACGGCGAGGACCAGGAGAAGTGCGCAGAACAGCAGGGTGACGACACCACAGATGGCGTTGTACAGGGGCAGCTGCATCGGGCTGAGCTTCTTCCGTACGGCGTCCACCTGAATATGGCGGCCCTCGCGTGTCGCCATCGAGGCGCCGAAGAAGCCGACATACATCAGGAGCACGCTCGCCAGCTCGACGCTCCAGACGTAGTCATCGCCCACCTTGGTCAGGAAGAATGCGGCGACGGCCAGGCCTCCCAGGCCCGCGCCCGCGAGGTTCGCGACCTTGCCCTCCGCCAGCCCCTTTCGCGCCGCAGGCACCAGGATGGCCACGAGGACGATCAGGCAGGTCCAGCGGGCCGGCACGAGCGCGATAAACTGAAGGATGGCCGCGCACAGCACCGTGATCCCGAGCGCGACGGCCAGGCGACGGCCGAGCGACCACTCCACAGTCGCTCCATCGGACTGGCTTCGAAGCCGCGTTCGCACGGCCAGAAGGGCCATGACAAACGTCAACACGCTCAGGACCGCGGGGGTCTGAACGGTGGTGATGAACTCGATCAACTCCGGCGCTGCCGTCTGGGGATCGAAGCCTCGCCACCGGAGGAACATGAGGTCGAACGCGTTGAGTTGAGCGTTCAGCTCACGATGCACGATCTGAAGGAAGTAGCTGAAGGTCATCACCAGCAGCGCACCGGTGATCAGCCCTTGCTCGACCGAGTAGAGCGCCTGGTCAAAACGCTGACCTGGCCCCGCCGCGGTCGCGGCTCCTTCTCCCTCGCTCAACGATTGGCCTTGAGGAGATTGTAGAGCTCCTTACCCTTCGGCGAAGCACCGCTGAGGAACTTGTCGTGCACGCCTGAGGTGGCCTTCTTGAAGGCGGCCTTCTCCGCTGCGCTCGGCTCGTAGACCTCAATCCCGGACTTCCCGTACTCCTTCACGAGGCGCTTGTTCATGGCGCGCACGGCGGCTCGGCCCTTCTTCACATCCGTAGGCTTGACGCCCAGGACGATCTTCTGGAGGTCCTCGGGGAGCGTGTCGAACCATGGCTTGCACCAGGTGACGACCGCCGCCTGGTAGATGTGGGCCGACTTGGTCACGTACTTGACCTCTTTGTGCCACTGGGTCGCATAGGCGTAGAGCAGCGTGTTGTCGTAGCCAGTCACAACGTCGTTGGCCAGACTCGAGGTCACCTCACCGACCGCGATGGTCGCGGCGCTAGCGCCGAGCGCCTTGTACATGTCCACGTGCGGCTTGGCCGGCTGCGCGCGCATCTTCATGCCGGAGAGGTCCCCAGGCTTCTTGAAGATCTTGTGCTTCGAAGCGAAGTGGCGAAAGCCGTTCTCTCCCCACATGTGGAAGACGAAGCCCTTGCCTTTGAGAATCTCGCGAACGAGCTCGACCGAGGCGTCCAGGGCCTTGTCGGACTGCTTGAAGCTGTCAAACAGGTAGGGAAGCTCCGTAGCGTAGAGCTCGGGTGCCGCGGCGCCGATGGCGCCATTGGAGACCGCGATGCCTCCGACCTGTCCCTTCTGGCAGCGACGAACGAGGCTGCCCTCGCTCCCGAGCTTACCGCCCAGGTACGTCTTGACCTTGATGCGCCCGCCCGACTCGGCCTGGATACGCTTCTTCTCGCGATTGACCAGGGCTGACCAGGGAGTGCCCTTGGGGGCGACGCTTCCGATCCTGAGGGTGAACTCCTGAGCGCTCGCCTGAGGGGCTGGCACGAGGAGCGACGCGACGCACACGGCGGCGCAGAGTGAAGAGGTCATGAAGCGAGTCATCGAGGTTCCTCCGGTGTTCTCAGAGCGGTGGCTGTAAGGGCTCAGTCCTCGGGGAAGTAGACGTCGATCTCATCGAGGAGGTCGGCCGCCTTTCGTTTCTCAATCGTGTTCTCTGGGAGGAGCTCAGGAGCGGTCTGCAGGTCGAACGCCGCGACCTCATCGAGGAGCCGCTTGAACGTCGCCTTATCGCCTGCCTTGAGGGTGTTCATGCTGGCGAAGAGCACCTTGGTTGCCAGGTAGGTCGGCGAGCCGGCGATGGACGCCTCGAAGTGACCTCGCGACTTGGGCAGGTCTCCGTTCGGGAAGGGAATCTTCGTGTAGAACGCGCCGAAGTAGCGATCCGCCGCGTTGTAGAAGAAGCCCTCATCCGAGCTCTTGATGAAGCCCATCATCGCCTTGATGCGGTCCTTCTCGTTGAGGACGGTCACGATGCTCTTGGCCAGGGCGTACTTGCCCAGGTTGGTCGCGTACCAGTAGATGGCTGGAACGGCTCCCTTATCGAGCTGCTGCAGGGCCGACGAGAACGGCTGACGCGCGCAGAACTTGGAGCGGTAGGCCGGGTAGGCCTGCGCCAGGGCGATCTCGGCCTGGTTCGTGCCCATCTCGAAGTGAGAGAGCATCTCCTCCTTCTTCTCCTCGTCGAAGCGGATGTACCCGTCTGCGAGGAAATAGTGAGCGCGCGCGAGCTTCACGCGGGTGTCCGCGTTCGTCGGGTCGATCGCGACCGCCTGCTGCCAGCTCGTGACGGCCTCTCGGAGACGCGCCTCGTCGCCGCGCTCAGCCCAAGCGGCATCACCCTGGGCGATGAGCGCCTGAGCGTCACCCTCCACCTTGGGGAAGTCCATCGTTCCACAAACACCGGACTGACGGCTCGCGCCACAGCCAACCATCAGCAGCGCGAAACAAAACACCATCGAAACGAGCACGCCTCTCATTGGAGCCTCCTGGAGATTCGGACGTCGCGACCTCGAATTTGAGGGTCGCGTCATGTGAGCGTAGTGCCGGGCGAGTAGCACTTACGCGCGCGGAGTGTCAACGGTGCTGGCCACCGGTCCCCAGGAATTCTGAGGGTGTTTTTTGGACGCCGATCCGAGACCGGATCACCCTGAAAGCGTCGTGGGAGGAGGAGAGACGATGTTCTCATCGTGGATGGTGTCGTCGCTGTTGGCGGCGAGCGTAGTGTTGGCGGGCCCGCCTTCGGGCCAGGCCGGTCCGGAGCCTGACGTGTTTCAGATGCGCCACCTTAAGGTGATCGCGCTCGACCCTGGGCACGGGGGAGACAATCGCGGCTGTCTGGGTGTGAACGGAGCCTATGAAAAAGAGCTCACCCTGCAGATCGCCGAGCGCGTACGACGGATTCTCCTCGAGGAGACCTCCGCGTCGGTGATGCTCACTCGGGAGGCCGATGTCCCTCTGGGTCTTCGCGAGCGGGCCAGGATGGCGAACAGCTGGAACGCCGATGTGTTCCTCTCCCTCCACCTGAACGCGGACCCCTATGGGAGCGGCAAGGGCGTGGAGACCTGGTTCCTGTCCGTCGACTCAGCGGACGAGGAGGCTCAGAAGCTGGTCGCCGCTGAGGAGGGAGCCTACGGCGAGAACGAGGACGACGACCACCACGAGCATACGGTCGTCCAGAACGTGCTCAACGATACACAGATCCGCTTGGCTCAGGCCCGAAGCGAATCCCTGGCAGCCGCCGTGGTCGACGGCATGGCCGCGAGCACCGCGGCGCCCCTGCGTGGTGTTCGACAGGCGCCCTTCGGCGTCCTCAAGGAGGCAAAGATGCCGGCTATCGTCGTTGAGGCCGGCTTCTTCTCCCACGAGCACGAAGGCACACTGCTCCTCGACCCCGAATATCAGGAGACGGTCGCCCGAGGCATCGTGAAGGGCCTCCAGGCCTATGATGTCCAGCTCGCTCGTGTGCCAGGTCCGTCGGCGCTCCGAACCGTCCTGCGCTGAGCCTCAAGGCCAATGAAGGGTCTAGTCCGCCACGAACTCTGACTCAGGGGGTCGATCGACATCGACCTCGGGGTCATAGGCTTCATGCGCCATCTTCTGGTCCGATCGGACCTCCTGAAGAATCTCGCGCGCGGCGTCGACATGACCGCGGGCCACGTACAGCATGCCCCAGGACCGAGGGATCACCACATCGAAGCCTGAGGCCGTGTTCGCCGCGACCTTAAAAGGGATGGACGCGTTCTCGAGGGCCGCTCCCACGAGATGGGCGTCGCCGAGACCCTCGAGCTCGGCGAGATAGATGAGATCCTCTGGGGCCCCTTCTTCAGACATTGCGCCTCCTTGAGTCGATAGGCCCCCCCATTACGCCATGGCCGCGGCCGAGCGCCTAGACACGGGTCACCTGCCTACACGCCTCTCACGAATCGACCCCCTGAAGACCTGGACGTCACACGGTCAGGTAAGTTGCTGGCCCTTCCAGTGTGGTGGTAGGTTGAACCTCTGAATCTGGAGCTAGCGATGAGTTCATCGAAGGTCGACCATCAGCGGATCTATCGTGCCGTTCCGCTCTTCAAGTCATTAAGCGAAGAAGAGCTGGACGCCATCCTCAAGATCTCCCGTCTCTTCCGTTCACCGGAGGGGCACAAGCTGGTCGAGCAGGGAGAGGCGGGGAAAGGCGTCTTTATCATCGTGAACGGCGGAGCCGCCGTGACCATCGTTGACGAGGACGGTGAGTCGACGGTGCTCGCGCAGCTGTCCCGTGGAGACGCCGTGGGGGAGTTGAGCCTGATCGACTCCTCACCTCACTCTGCGACGGTGACCTGCACGGAGACGTCGACGGTGTTTCATCTCGATAACCGTGCGTTCAACGCCTTGCGGGCGGAGCACCACTCTGCGGCCTTCAAGGTGCTGCGAGCTACGGCCCCCATGATCTGTGAGCGTCTTCGGCAGATGAACGACCGCATCGCGGCGATCTTCGCCGACCCCCAGAAGTCTATGGCCGAGATGGAGAAGGTCTATCTCCGAAAGACGGAGAGTAACCCCTTCCAGTAGAGGTTGAACCCATGAGCGCTTTCGATCCGAGGAACGACCCGGACCTGGTCAAAAACCTGGTCGATGAGCTGCCCCTGCTCAGCGAGCTGTCTGCGCGGGAGCGGAACATCCTCGCGGCGGTCTTTCGTCTCCGGTCCCTTGGAGATGGTGACACCCTGTGCCGCGAGGGAGATCGAGGCGCGTCCTTCTTCATCGTCGCCAAGGGCGTGATTGAGGTCTACAAGGAGCTCCCGAACGAGCAACGCGAGAAGCTCGCGGAGATCGGTCGCAACAACCTTATCGGACAGGTGGCCCTGATCGACGGCAAGCCGCGAAGCGCCACCTGCCTGGCCAAAGGCAGCAGTATCGTTCTGGAGTGCGCCCGGGACGACTTCGATCGCCTGTTTCAAGCTGGAAGTCCCTTCGCCTTCAAGATCATCGACCAGGTGGTCATCGACCTCTCCAAGCGTCTCCGCGAGGCGAACACCCAGCTTCACGAGCTCTACGCCAACCCGAAACAGACTCTGCTCCTGCTCCATGAGGCGGCGCTGAACATCCAGCAGACCATCACGGCCTAGAGCGCTACGTAGCCCGTCAGGAGCTCGCCAGGCTGAGGCCCAGGTGACCCGTGTCGTTAAAGCGCCGCAGGGTGCGGGAGTCCCCATCCACGCGCACCTCACAGAGGCCTGTGGGGTCGAGCCAGAGCCCTCGGAACCTCGCCGCGGGGATCCCGAGCATGCCGACGAAGTACGAGAGGAGCGCGTAGCCGTGACTCACGACCACGACCGTCGCGTCCGGTTGATGCGTCGCGAC
>CALCNF010000211.1 GCA_937897815.1 uncultured Pseudomonadota bacterium
GAAGAGGGCTCGAGCCTTCAGGGTGCGGGGCGGCCAGTTCGCAGAGATGGCGCCGAACAGGCCCATGGCGGTGAGGAGCACCAGCTTTACCGCGCTCTGGGCTGCGCGTGGTCCCGCTCTCTCGAGCTCACCTTCTTCGCTCGTGAACGCCCGCGAAGATCGGGAGCGTTCACGGGGCTCTCTCCAGTCCGCGCCGCCTGGCCTCGCGAGTCCCGTAGCGCGACAGAAGAACCGTGGGCGCCACCCAGACCACCCACTCAAAGCCACCGATCCGCCCTGAGAGCTGAATGGCGAGAAACGCCGTCACCGCGGCGGAGAACGCGCCGAGCATCATACGGATATGGACCGCAAGCCACTCTGGCTTGGAAGGAGGCGCCTTCCAGCGGCGCCGTGTCGCTCGGACCAGGCTCGCTGCGAGCAGACCAAAGCCTACGCAGACCAGGCCCATCACGTTGCTTGTGCGAATGAAGACGAACAGGCCAAAGACAGCGAGGCCGACGGACAGGAGCAACGTAACGCCTGCGAGGAGGTAGTCGGCGGTCGTTGGATGGGGTCCGAGGCGACCTTGGCTCCGAAGGAGCGCGCGCCACCCCTCGGCCCCCGCGTACAAAGCCAGCCATCCGAGTCCCAGCATGAACACGTTCTCTGCTACGACGATGTTGATCAGGATCGCGGCGAACGTGAGCGCCAGCGATGCGCCGAAGACCCGCCCAGCAGCGGGATGGCGTCCTTTGGCCTTCTTGGCCGTCAGGGCGAGGACGCCGCTGAACAAGCAAACGCCGCCGAGGCCAGCGTGGACCCAGGGCGCAATCTGGAGCAACTCTTCCAATCAGAGCTTCGCCTTGTCTGTCTCTCATTCCTTCAGGAGGGATGGTCGCCCCGGTGCGCCTGGGGGCTCAACCCACGAACGTTGATTTCGCCGCCCTGGAACTAGGGCTTGATCGTCGTTCCGTTGAGCAGAATCCGCTCCCAGATCCGGAAACGCTCGGGGCTCATGGCCTCCAGCTCCTCGAGGCTCCCCTCCACCAGACACTGGGCGTGGATCCGTGAGAACTCGGCCATATCTTCCCATTCGTTGTTGTTTCCGTACCCAGAGGTCCGGTTGTTATCGACGCGAATCGCGTGTCGCCAGATGGGATTGAGGATGTTGCTCTGAGGCTCCAGGGTCGGCGGGTTCCCGATCCGGGTGTACTGCTCGAAGGTGTGTCCCAGCTCATGGAGCAGCGTCCCTGCGTCGGCGGTCTGGGTGTCGATGTAGTTCATGCTGCCGTAGGCCGCGGCGCCACCACCGAAATACGACCCGTGCAGGAACTGTATGCCGTGGCCGAACTCCGTGATGATCTTCAAGCCATACCAGTACTCCACTGGGATCCGCTCGAGACGGTAGAGCACGTCCGCGATGCTGGTGTAGGTGATGGCTGGGGCCGCGCTGATGTTCACCTCGAACGTGATCGCGTGGTCCATGTAGGCGATTGAGCGGAGCTCGACGTGGTACTTGGTGAGCGCGTGGTTCGCGTTGAGCTCATAGGTGCAGGCCTCGGCGCCGCAGGTCTCCGCGCTGCAAGTGACGCAGTCGATGTCAAAGCAGACGCACTTCTCGCTGTCGGACCAGTCCAGGATCTCTGCGGTGCCGACCTGGGGGTACCCAGCCCAGCCGGGGTTTTGCTTCGGAAGGGAGTTTCCGATCTTGAAGGTCCCTACCTGGGCCCAGGAGAAGTCTTCCTCCTCGGGGGTGGTGTCGGTGCCCTCGGGCGGTGGGATCGGGCCCACGGGAACCTCTGGGTCCACCCAGTCGGGGACCTCCGGCGCGACACCGGCATCAGAGGCGACGTCGGCGTCGGCAGCCGCATCGGAGGCGCTATCGGCCGCGGTATCGCCTGCGGTGTCGGCCGCGGCGTCGGCCGACGTGTCCGTTGTGTCCGTCGCGTCACTCAATGGCACGTCTGCTGCGCCTCCGGCGTCCTCCAACACATCGTCGGCGCTCGTGTCCGATGACACATCGCTCGCCGAGATGGCGTCGGCCTCAGGAGCTGACTCCGACGAGGAATCCGAGCAGCC
>CALCNF010000212.1 GCA_937897815.1 uncultured Pseudomonadota bacterium
GGGTCTGGATGGATCCCGACGTCGAGCCCGACGTCGAGCCATGGTCGCTCCCAGAGCTCAGCCCTCGCTACACGCGTGTGCGGAAGACGGTCATGTTTCCGGGGTCCGTGCACGCCACCCTGGAGAACGCCCTCGATGTGCCCCACACCGCCTTTCTCCATAAGGGCTACTTTCGCGGTTCAGGCGCCTCTCACGAGCTCGAGGTCGTCGTTCGACGCTATGGCGACCGGGTCGAAGCGCAGTACATCGGAGAGCCTCGTCCGTCCGGTCTGGCCGGTCTTCTTCTCGCCCCAGGTGGCGGAATCGTGGAGCACTACGACCGCTTCTTTCTGCCGTCCGTTGGTCAGGTGGAGTACCGCCTTGGAGAGCGGAGCCACTTCCTCGTCACGTCCATCTGCACACCCGTGACGGACTTTGAGACGCGCGTGTACGCCGAGGTCGCCTTTCGACTGCCGTTCCCCGGCTGGTTGGTGCGGCCGTTTATTCAGCCTCTGGCCCTGCGCATCTTCGAGCAGGATCGAGTCATGCTTCAGGCGCAGACCGAGCACATCGAGCGCTTCGGCGGAGAACAGTTTGTCTCCACGGAGATCGACGTCCTTGGCGGAGCCATCTGGCGTCTGCTCCGGGCCGCCGAGCGCGGCGAAGTCCAAGAGTCCGATGAGCTGGAGGAGCGCCGCCTGAAGCTTCGGACCTAGCTCAGAATCTGGAGTCGTGTCGCGGCCGAGTCGTAGACCAGGATGTCTCCGCTGGGCAGCACATAAGGGCGCAGGTTCGTGAGCCGAACGTGGGCACCGGCGTGCATCCCCGCCCGGATCATCCCCTCGACGCTCGAGGCGTCCCACGAGAAGGACATGGCGCCGCTCTCGTTGAGCAGGGTGAAGCGCCAGGTCCATTTGCCGGGTCTCTTCTCGTTCGGTTGGCCAAAGCCCGCGACCTCGCCCTCCAGATCAAACGGTCCCTGCTTGGGCAGCTGGTCAAAGCCCACACCCTCGCCGATCGCGGGTGCCGAGCGCGCGCTCGACGGGCAGACCAGCGCCGCGGGGCAGGTCGCGCACCAGGCTGAGGCGTCCCCCTCGGCGGGCTCGAATCCTGGCGGGTGTTCCGGCTTGGGCTCGAAGTCCAGGAGCGACCAGGCTCCGAAGCCGCGCTCGCTCCCGGCCAGGTCGATCAGCTCATGAATCGAGCGCTCCAGCTCTTCAAGCTCTTGCGGGCTGGGGAGGGCGCACTCGTAGCGCTCCTCCCGGCCCAGAAACCAGGCCTCGAGACCCTCAGGAAGGCCGCGACCGCAGGCCTGCTCGAGGTAGGCATAGGCCTTGAGCTGATGATCGATCTCGCCGGAGAAGGGCGACGAGCCGGCCGAAGCCTTGAGATCGATGATGCGTCGTCCACCCGTCCAGCCGTAGACCAGATCCGGCTCGCCCTGGAACCAGCCGCCGGGGACCACCTCCATCTGGGAGAAGGGCGGGGCGTCTGGATCCACGTGCCAGGGCTTGGCCCGCTGCCAGGCTTCGGCGACCGTGCTGACCGGCGGGATGGGGAGCTTCACGCCGGTGGTGGGGTGAATCCCTCGCAAGCAGCAGGTGACCTCGTGGATGTGATGGGCGAGTCCGCGCTTGGCCATGGCGAAGAAGCGGTCGAAATCCAGGTCCCAACCGCCGATGGCGCTTGGGTTCGCCACAAAGGCGTCGCGCTTACGGTTCCACTCGTCTGTGAAGCAGAGCTCGAGGCGTTGTTCGGCGCGCGCCGTCAGCTCCTCCAACGTCACCGAGTCAGCGGGTCGCCCGTCCATCACGCGCTCCAGCGAGCGCTGCACGACGTGTCCGACCTCGGTGACGCAGCGGATGGGCGACTTGTGCCAGTGGAGGTACTGATGTCGAAACCACCCCGGGCAGCGCTTGAAGGTCGCCAGCCGAGAGAAGGAGTAGCGGGCCTGGGGGTTGTTTGCATACCACTGAGGTGGCTGTCGCTCGGTTGGGGTCGCGGATCCCATGGGTCTCCCGGGTGAACCTCGTGGAGTGATGGGGCCGAGGTCGCCGATTGGCATCATCACGCCCGTCTGCTCCTCGTACGTCAAGGGTCTGGGGCGCGGTCCGCCTCCCTGTGCGCCTTTCGACGCGTCGAATTGACGGTCAGGTAGATCGACAGGTGCGCTCAGCGATGTACGATGAGGAGGTCGGACAGGAGTACAGAGGCATGGCAACCCAGTTCACGACCGGCGGCAACTGCGACGCTTGGTGCACCAAGTGCAAGCTGGACCTCGCGCACACCATTCACGCCATGGTGGACGGTGTGCCCGTGAAGGTCGAGTGCAACACCTGCCACGGCATTCACAAGTACCGCCCGACCGCGGAGATGCGCGCGGCGGCGAAGGCCTCGCGTGCGAGACGGTCGAGCGGCTCGCGCTCGTCTGCCCCCAAGGCGCCTCCGGCCCCGACCCTCTGGCGACAGTCCCTTGAGCGTCTGCAGGGCGTGGAGCAGCAGCGCTACAACGTCAAGGAGAGCTTTGAGGTGGACCACGTCATCGACCACCCCAAGTTCGGGATCGGCGTCGTCGTGAAGATCCTTGAGCCGACTCGAGCGCGGGTGGTCTTCCAGGACGAAGAGCGAACGATGGTCATGGGACTCGGCCGTTAAGGAGCCGCTGCACCCTCATCGTGGGTTCGCCTTCTTCGCGTCAGCCGCCTGAAATGCCTATACTAGCGAGCTGTACCCCCCGGGGTTCGCCCTCTTCAAGGAGCTCGCTTTGCGTTACTCACTTGCCGTTGTTTGTGCATGTCTCTTCATGGTCTCGACGGGCTGCGGGAGCGCGGATACGGATGACAGCGGCGGCGTGCTAGCGGCCGTCGACGCTACCGCTGATATCGGTGAGAGCAGCGGTGATGTGGTGTCCACCAGCGACGTTCCCGACGCACCGACCCCGGACACGGCCACCTCGGTCGACACGGTGGCTACGCCGGACGCGGCGGTCGTCGAAGACAGCGGGGCGACGCCTGAGCCCGACGTGACGGATGTCACGGTTGAGCCTGACGTCGAGCCGCAGCCGAGCGACGCGGGAAGCGGTGACGCGGCGACCATGGACGCCGCCATGCCCGACGCCGCGGCCAGTGACGCTGGACCCGCGCCGGGTGACGCCAGCCCTGCGGACGCCCAGACCGAGCCCTTTGAGCCGACCCTCGAGACCTGCGGTGGCGAGGAGTGTCCGACTGAGCTGGAGGCCTGCGTCACCGACGACGCCTGTAGCGCCTTCCTCGCGTGCGTCGCGGTCTGCGAGGAGGAGAACACCCCCGTATGTGGTGACGGTGAGTGCGAGGGCATGATGGAGCAGTTCACATGCTCGGAAGACTGCGGCGACAGTCCGGGTATGCCTGGCGGTGGCGGGATGCCTGGCGGCGGCGGCGGCGGCTGGCAGATGCCGGAGTGCGGTGACGGTGAGTGCGGCTGGGGCGAGTCCTATGAGCAGTGCCCGGAGGACTGCGACGAGCCGGAGTGTGGCGACGGCGAATGCAACGGTGACGAGACCGAGGAGACCTGCTCAGAGGACTGCGACGGGACCGACAGCGGCGGCGGCTGGGGCGGTATGCCCGGCGGCGGCGGCGGAATGGGTGACATGGACGAGATGATGCCGAAGATCGTGGCGGACTGTGTCGACACGTGCTCGGAGAGCATGGGAGTCGCTCCGCAGAGCTTCGATGATCTCTTCTTCTGTGCCGAAGAGGCGGACTGCATGAACCCCATGGCGGGCATGATGGGCGGCGGGATGCCCATGCCGTAAGCGATCGCCGCGGAGCGGCGTCGCTGCGCCGACCGTGCGCTTACGACCAGATCTTGCCGAGCAGGTCCTTCATCTCGGGGACCCCGCCCTGGAAGACCAGGTAGCCATCGTGGGGCTCGCGGTCCGTCATGTCGCCCGCGATGGGGGTGGTCATGAGCTCGCGCACGGCGTCAGGATCATCGGGGTGCATGCCGATGGCCCAAGCCAGCTTGATGTAGGCCGTCTCCGGCAACATGTTCGCCAGAGGAACGACACCGAGCTCGAGGATCTCGCGGCCCGTCTCGTAGACGTACATCTGGACGTATCCCCAGAGGGTCTGAAGGGTCATGTAGATCTGCACGCCGGCGTCTCGAGCGCGCTGAAGCGCCGGGTAGAGAAGCCGGTTCACGTGCCCGAGCCCGGTCCCGGCGATGACGATACCCTTGTATCCACACTGGACCAGGGCGTCGATCACGTCGGGCTGCATGTTCGGATAGTAGTAGACGAGCGTCACGCGCTCCTCGAAGACCGCGTTCAGGTTGACCTCGCGGTCGTCCCGACGGGGCGCGTAGTCCTCGCGGATGGGCTTGATCTCACCCTCCTCGACCATGGCGACAGGGATGTCACCCAGCGTCCGAAAGGTGCTGCGAGAAGAGCTGTGCATCTTGCGAACCCGGGTCCCGCGGTGCAGCAAGTTGTACCGGTCCGAGGTCGGGCCGAACATGCAGACCATCACCTCGGCCAGCTCCCCGTGGGCCGCTGTCCAGGTCGCGTTGATGAGGTTCTGCGCCGCGTCCGATGACGGGCGGTCGCTCGACCGTTGGCTGCCCACCATGACGATCGGAATGGGAGAGTTCTGCACCATGAACGAGAGAGCAGCAGAGGTGTAGTGCATCGTGTCGGTGCCGTGGCCGATGACCACCCCGGCGTAGCCGTCTCGGATCGCCTGGGCCGTGTGGTTGGCCAGGCTCAAGTACTGCTCCGGTCCCATGTTCTCGCTGAAGATGCCGAAGAGCTTCTCGGTCTCCAGGTTGCAGATGTCGGCGAGCTCGGGGACCGAACCATAGAGCTCACCGGGACTGAACGCGGGGATCACCGCGCCGGTTCGGTAGTCCAGCCTGGAGGCGATGGTGCCGCCCGTTCCGAAGAGCTTTACGTTCGGCTTCGCGGGGTCAAAGGGGAACTCCCGCTCTGGGATGGCGTAGTTCGCCTCCTTGAAGCCGGTCGCCTCCATGGACTCGATGGTGTCCACGCGGAGCCCGATGTTGTAGCCGGACACCAGCTTGAGGACCAGGTGATCCGGGTCCGCCGTCTCTGA
>CALCNF010000213.1 GCA_937897815.1 uncultured Pseudomonadota bacterium
CCGACGGCTCGAGCGTCGAGACGCTGGTGACCGGCCTCTCCTTTGGTATCGGGCTCGCCCTCGACCTCAGCGGAGGCAAGGTCTACTGGAGTGAGGAGACCGCCAACGTGATCCGTCGGGCGAACCTGGACGGCACGAGCGTCGAGGACGTCGTGACCTCAGACGTGAGCATGCCGCGCGGTCTGACCGTCACCCAGTCCCACGTTTATTGGGTCGACCGCGGCACCCAGACGGTGCGTAGAGCGGGCCTGGGAGGCGGGGCGGTGGAGGTGCTCGCCTCGGGCTTTCTCTTCCTACAGGACGTGGACGTGGATGTGGACACGCAGATCGCCTACATCATCGACGATGGGGTGGCCTCACCCGGCACGATCTACACGCTCGACCTCGCAACGGGTGTGCTCACAGAGCTCGTCACCGGTCTTGGGAATCCCAAGCACGGGGTGCTCTGGGGTCCATGACCCCAGAGCGACCACCGACTACTGGCAGCTCGAGTCGTACTCGCCTGAGTCGATGAGCTGCTTGAAGTAGCGCCAGCTCGTCGTGTTCGGCGAGGTGTCGTAGTCCGGAGCGTGGGAGTACTCCGGAGCGTGCTCCATGACGTAGTCCTGGAGGTGCTGCGGCAGCCCGTCGAACCCGTCGAGGATCTTCTCACCGTAGGTGTGATAGATGAGCTTGCCCTGGGTCTTGCCCGCGCGCATCCAAGGCAGGAGCTGTCCGACGCGCGACCAGGAGATGGTCACGGGGATGGAGTCCTGCTCGGGATCATTGATGTCGGCCAGGTTCGAATAGAAGTTGAACATCTCGGCTGACTCGTAGGTGTTGCTCGCGGAGAACAGCGGGTAGGTGGCCGGTGAGAGCGGGTTCGGGTACGCGAGCATCACCTCGAGGGTCCAGACCACCTTGTCACCCATGACGTTCGGATTTCCGCCGCTCACCGTGAAGTTCACGGGATCGTTGAGCACGTGAACCACCGGGACGGCGGCTGGGCTGTCTGTGCCGAGGACGCCGTTGTACCAGCAGTCGATGATCTCGCCCTGGAGGTTCTTGTAGAGCGCGATCTCACGGCTGATCATTCGGACCCCACCCGCGACCGGCACGAAGCGGGCGATGTTAAAGCCCTCAAAGCGCATGATCGGTCCGGGGAAGTCCGAGACGGCGGGTCCGTCGGGGTCGGCGTCCTTATCGAGGAAGATGTGACCGTGCCAGTAGAAGACGACCTCCTCCTCGGGATCGAGGGATCCGCGGGTCTTGGTCCAGGCCGTCAGGTTGTCCTCGTACAGGTCGAGGTTCAGGTTCAGGGAGGGTTTGGGTGTCGCGCGCTCCTCAGGCTGACCCGCGGGTGTTGGCTCCGTGATGGAGGGGCTCTCTGGGCTCTGGACCCCGGCGTCGCTGCCGGCCTCGGACAGTCCGTCCGCAATGGACGAGCCAGCGTCGGTAAGCTCGACGGGATTGCTTGGCTCGACTGGCGTCTCTGCGCTCTCACACGAGGGAAGCGTAAGCAGGAGCAGGGTGAGGATGGTGACGGAGGAGATGAGCTTCATAGCGACCTCATTGGCGGGTTAGGAACGCCAATTACCTACCCGTGAGTAGATACTCAAGTTCGAACTTGCGTCCCACAATCCTTTTTTCCGGAGACCGATCCCGAGCGCGTTCGCTCAGTCGGAGGACATCTCCAGGAGGACCTTCAGGGTCCCCGGTGAGGCTGCGCGATCGAAGGCCTCGACCCCCGATGAGAGGGGGTAGCGGGCGGCGATGAGGTCCTCGACCTCAAGGTGTCCACTCCTCAGGAGATCGAGGGCCGGAGCGAAGGGACCGCACCGAGAGCCGACGAGCGTGATCTCATCGACGACCAGCATGGAGGCGTCCACCGTGAGCTTCCCCGCGTAGGTGCTCTTGAGAACGAGCGTGCCTCCTGGACGAACCAGCGCGCGCGCCAGCTCAAACCCCTGCGGGTTGCCGGTGCACTCCACGACCAGGTCCGCGGAGCCAGGATCGAGCTCGTTCGCGGTGACCGCGTGGATGCCCTGCGCCGTGAGGAGCGACCTCGGTCGCTCGGAGCGGGCGACGACCGAGAGCTCGCGGTCGGTGAGGGCGAGGGTTCGCGCGATGAGCTGACCCAGGCGGCCGGCTCCCACGACAATGACCCGCTCGCCGCGGC
>CALCNF010000214.1 GCA_937897815.1 uncultured Pseudomonadota bacterium
CCTGTGACAACGACGTCACGGCCAGTACGGAGGATCTCCGCCCACGACGAGGAGCTTCTTCTGGATGCTCACCTCGAACTCTTTGCCTTCATAGTCACGCACCGTGAGATCCACCACGGCCTCCTTGCCGCCAACGGTGGTGTCATTGGCGATCAGAAAGAGGTCGTAATAGTAATCCCAGCCGTCGCCTCCCGGCTCCAGGCTTTGCTTGGACAGGGAGAGGCTTGAGATCTCTTTTCCGTCGACGGTGACGTCCGCGAAGACGATGACGCGCTCGGGGAAATAGCCGCGTGTCTTGAAGGCGAGGACCATCATCCACAGACCATTGAACCCGCCGAGCTCGATCTCCAGGGCGTCACCGTCCTCCAGAGCCGTGAAGGCGCTGGGGTGCTTTTGGAGCACCTCGTTGACCCCAAGGATCAGTGCCGGCTCCTCCTCCACGTCCGCAGCGTCAAGCACGCTGTCGAGCGCCGTCCCATCCGAGACCACGTCCGGCGCGCTGTCGGTCCCGCTCGTCGCGTCCCCTCCGCTTGAGGTCGAGGACGAATCGCCCGCGCACGCCAGAAGCGTACCCAGCAGGAGCAGGATCAGCAGCCGGTGAATGAGACTCATGGCTCACCTCCGGTCAATGTCACGTTGCGCTCGATCACGACCACGATCTCCTGGGTTTCGTCGTCTTCGACCTGCAGGGTCACCTGCGCCTCCTGGCCCGCGAGAGCCGGGTCGGGGACCACGAGGAAGAAGTTGTAGTAATAGTCCCACCCATCTCCGCCTGGGAGCAACTTCTGCTTCGCGAGGGCCAGTTCCCCGACGCGCTCGCCCGCCACCTCGATCCAGGATCGGAGCAAGACCTTGCCGTCAAAGTACCCATAGGTCTTGAACGCCAGGACCACCATCCAGAGCCCCTGGGCCCCGAGCTCGACGAACAGATCGCCGTCCTCTGGGAGCTCCGAGAAGAACTCCGGGGTGTTCTTCCCTGTGACGTTGACCCCGATGACGAACTCGCTCTCCGGCGCGCTCGTGGTCTCCGCTTCTACGACGATGTCGGAGACGGCGTCGCCGTCGGTTGTCGGCGGGGCTCCGGTGTCTGTCGACTCCGGGCTGATGGTGTCCAGCCCATCGACGGGGCTCTCTACGGTCGGAACATCACAGCCCGTCAGGGCTACGAGGGCGCTGAGCGCCGCGGTGAAGACCAGTCGATTCAGAAGCATAGATCGTTGCAGTTCAGCCCGCCTTTTCGCAGGCAGCTCACTCCCACCGTTGCCGTCGTCACATCTTCCCAGGTCGCGGTCTCGAGATCCAATCGCATCAGATCGTCCACGACGCCACAGTCGGTCTTTCCACCGGTGAGCCAGGCGCTGTCCTCACCAGCGACGAACACCGCCGCGTTGCGCCGCTCGGGCGCCTCATAGTCGACGTTCGTGAAGTCAGGCGGGAAATCACAGAAGCCGTTGGCGGGCTTGTTGTAGCTGTCGGCCGGGTCGAGCTCCTCCCAGGCCCATGACGCTGGATAGAAGGCCCAGAGGTCATTTCGATTGCCCATGTTCAGGGCGTCGTGGCCGCCGAAGAGCACGTAACGATCGCGCTTCTTGTCCATGACGAGTCCCGCCCAGAAGCGCCCGTCCGGAGCCGCAGCGCCTGGGGCGTTCATGGATTGCCAGTTCGGGATCGCGCCTGAGAAATCGAGCACGAAGAGATCATTGAAATAAGCGGCCGTATTGAAGAACGCGCCGTTGTCCGCGCCGCCGAACACGACAAAGTGTTGTCGGTGGTCATCCCAGATCGCCGCGGTGAACAGGCGAGCGCTGGGCGCGGCTCCAGTGGTCTGGAGCACCTTCCAGGTGTTGGTCGTGAGGTCGAACTCCCAGAGATCGTTGAGCGCGTCATAGGCCATGCCGCTGGGCTCCTGGTTGCCTCCGAAGAGCAGAAGGCGGTCGCCTGTAGGGTCGTACACAAGCGATCCATTGACGCGGGCGGAGGGACCGATGCCGTTGGTGGGCACCTCAACCCAGGTCTCGCTCGTCAGATCGAGGGCCCAGAGGTCATCATAGAGCGTGTAATTTCCGGACGTACCCTCCCGATAGCGCCCTCCGAAGAGGATCATCTGGTGCCGCTTGGAGTCGTAGGTGCTCATGTGCCGGTTTCGGCCCGCGGGACCGAGGCCCGCGTCCGTGATCTCGCGCCAGTGATCGCACGTCACATCGTACGACCAGATCTCGGTCTCAAAGGTGTGAGCAACGGCGAACGAGCAGTTCTCCGGGATGGCAAATGACCCTCCATAGAACACGATCCTGTTGTCCAAAGGATCGTAGATTCCCGCGTGTTCGCTGCGCCGAGAGGGTCGCACGCCGTCGGGAGCAGGGCAGGTCGGTCCCGCGTCTTCTGTCACGGTCACATCCGCTGAGCTCGGAGCGTCGCCGGCGTCGGCCGTCGTCACGTCAGAGCTGGTGTCAGCGCTCGCCGCGTCGGATGAGGTGGAGGGGGCCACGCCGTCGTCGCTCTCCGCGCAGGCGGCAAGGAGCGCCAGGCTGAAGAGGGCCAGCATGATCGCTGAGAGCCGAGTCATATTCCGTACGGTCATCGTGAGTCTCCATCCTCTGAGAGGAACGCTAGATCGAAGAGCCAAACGTGTGAACAGGGCTGGAGCAGGAACTACCACAGAACCGCGAAAGCCGTACGCACAAATTGGCCCCCAACGGTCTAGGGCGCGGACGTCTCACCCCAACGGGTCACCTGCAGAGGGGCCTCGTTTCGACGCACAAGGTGGTCGTAATAGGGACGGGAGTCGGCGCGCTCGACCTCCTCGGAGGTGCCCATGGAGCGCTCCTGTTCACACCCCTCATACGTCTCCACATGGCAGTCGAGTCCACTGAAGAACCTCGCGCAGCGCGCGGAGCCGAGGTTCTTCAGGTGGGTAGAGAGCCGCTCGGGGTCTCGTTCTGCCGTCAGGGGCCCGGCGATGGGACCGCCAAAGAAGACGTAGTCCCAGCCTTCGATGGGGTCGGTCGGCTTGGGATCTCGAGCGCTCACGGCGACCGCAGCGCAATCGGAGGTCTCCTCAATGAGCGCGATGAGCGCTCGGGCCTCCCGCTGCTGGTCCCGGTCCAGGGGCGCTCCATACAGGGGGGAAGATGCCAGGTGGTGATGCGGGAAGACGGCCCGCGCGAGGGGCTCCCCGAGGGGCGCCAGGTGCAGCACGACGACGGCCCCGATCAGGGCGGACCTCCGGGTCCCGGTCCACGTGACCTCTGCGAGCAGCACCCGCCAGCCAACCAGCCCGCAGGCCACGACCAGCGGAAGCATCAGCTGGGCGTAACGCAGGGTCTCATAGGGAGCCTGCCCCCGGTGAGAGGCCTCTGTGTACATCCGTGTGAGCACCACCAGCGCCAGGGGTACGCCAACCCAGCGACCCAGCGTCAGGAGCCTCCCAGCGCCGATGATCATGAGGCCGACGAGCCCGAGCCCCATGCCCATGGCGTAGACGAGGGGCGCGACCAGGGGCCCCCAGTCGGTGGGATTCAGGCCCTGACCGAGGTAGGTGGCGCGTTCTCCTTCGAGGATCATCGGGGCGCCCCACCATGCCGCGATTCCGAGCACGACGGCGAGGGCGGGAGCGAGCCAACGGGGCTCCACCGTGCGGCCCTCGAACCAGGGCACAGCGAGGGCGGCGAGGGTGATCAGGCCTCCCGCCAGCGCCCACTCAGCGCGCACCAGGCCCAGGGAGGCTGTGAGGAGGACGAGGGCGATCGTTGCCCAGGCTCGCTCGCGTCCCAGGGAGGCGATGGCCGCGCCCATGGCCAGGCCGATGGTCAGGATCAGCTGAGAGGAGAGCTCCGACAGAGCGCTGTTGATGAACAGGGGGCTCGTGGACACGGTCAGGCCCACAAGCAACGCGGCCCACCATCGCCCCGTCACCAGTCGAGCCGCGAGGATGATGGCCACCACGTTCATGGCGGCCAGGAGGAGGTTCAGGGTCACAATGACGCGGATGGGGAGCAGCTCCTCGTAGCCACCGACGCTCGAGAGGCCCCACCGGGCCGCATCCCACAGAGGCCCATGGTGACCCGAACCCCATAGGGCTCGAATGACGTGCTCGGTGTTGCCCTCGTGGAGGAGGGTGATCCAGCCGGGGTCGAGCGTCTGGGGGTCGAGCGTCAGGCCGACGCCGAGCCCCGTCAACAGGACGGCGATCGACCCGCGGGTGGCTAGCGTCCGCTCAGGAGCGCCGGAATCCAGGGAGCGAATCCAGGCAATAAGAGCCAAGGCAAGGCCTGCAAAGAGCACCACCAGCAGCCAGGGCGCCCCGGCGGGAGGGTAGGGCTTGTCGCCTCGGCTCGTGGGGAGCTCCAGGGCATCTTCGGGGCTGGTGGGCTCACGGGCGAGCCCCACGAAGGGGGCGTGATCGGGCTCCGAACTCAGGGTGATCAGGTGCCTTCGCATGGCGCTCAAGACGGCGTTGTCCGCCTTCGCGCCCGGGGCCGGCTGCACCCGATAGGGGCCGGCGGACCAGGGGTCGTCTTCGTCCAGGCGCGGCACGATCTCGATCCGATGCGTGAGGTCTCCGGATCTCCAGCGGGTCCGCACGTACTCAGGGTGCCGCTGGACCTGCTCGAGCGTCCCGACGCCCTGGACGCTGGTCCCAACGCTCCAGGGAAGCGTTCCTTGCGCCATCGCGGGTCCGCCCCACGACAGGAGCAGACAGGTGGCGACGAGGGTCAAGATCGCTCGCTGTGGCCTGATGGAGGGGCCGCGCTGATGTGCTGAGATCACCCCGGAAGTGTCCCATCGCCCCGCGAGACTGGCAATCGTTTCACCGTCGGACGTCTTGAGCGGTCTTCACGGCTCCGGGTTCCAACCCGATCGTCGATTTCTTCCTCCGGTCGTTTGCCTAGTCGTTTGTGGATGATCCACGATCGGGGTTCGGCCCTCGCCCTGTCTCCAGTGAGGCTCATGTGTCCGTCTCGATTCGACATCTCAGACACCAGGGTCCCGTCATCGGGGCGATGTGGGGTGAGCTCTTTCGATTGCAGCTCCGCCGCTTCTTACCCAAGGGGCAGGTGCCCTCCATGCCTGGCCCATACTTTGAGGCCACGGTCCCGCCTCGCGATGATCGACTGATCGATGACCTCATCGAATGGTCGGGGGGCGACCGAGCCTCCTGGGGTGATCAGCTGCCCTTCTATCTTCATCCCCAGTGGGGCTTTCCTCTGGGCGTTGCTGCTCTGCGCG
This sequence comes from uncultured Pseudomonadota bacterium, assembly GCA_937897815.1. Taxonomy (GTDB): domain Bacteria; phylum Myxococcota_A; class UBA9042; order PHBI01; family CALCNF01; genus CALCNF01. Next base: position 5,230 of record CALCNF010000214.1, read on the forward strand.
GACTGCCGTTTCCTATGAGCCGCGCGCTCAACGTCGGCTGCTCGACCACGATGCACGCCCCGATCCCACGGGGAGAGCCCCTGCGCCTCCGCGCGCGCCTCGACGCCATCGATCAGACCGACCGAAGGGTCCTGCTGCACCAGAAGCTCTGGACGGGCACCGCGGCGCACCCCGAGGCGCTGGAGGTGGACTACCAGGTGCTCGTGCCCCTTCCGCGGGAGCCTGGCGCGGCCAGGGGCGAGAAGCCCCAGCGCCCCCACGTGCCCGAGGGCGCCCAGGAGGTCGCTCGCTGGTCGAACGGGCCGAGGGCTGGTCTCGAATTTGCCCTGCTCACCGGGGACTTCAACCCCATTCACTGGATCGCCCCTGCCGCGAAGCTCGCCGGCTTCAGGTCGAAGATCCTCCATGGATTCGGGAGCGCCGCGCGCACCGCCGAGGCGCTGATCCGACAGGAGTGCGGAGGAGACCCAAGCCGTTTAGAGCGGCTCTCCATGCGCTTCACCCACCCCGTCGTGCTGCCCAGCGAAGCCGCCCTGTTTCTCGAGGAGGGAGGCGCGTTCACTGTAGGACTAGAGCCTGGCGGTGTGGCCTTCTTCGCGGGCACCTATGCGGTGCGCGAGCAACAACCTGAAAGCCAGGGAGACACGCCATGAGCGACCTGATCCTCAACATTGCCCAGAAGCCGACCGCGCGACGCATGATCAAGCGTCTGCGCCTCCCGATCCCCATGCCCCAGAAGATTCGCCGCGCCGATGGAGCGTGGTCCGAGCGCCCCCTAAACGATCAGCGGATCTTGCTCGCGCCTCAAAAGAGCGCCCTTGGCGAGCGCATCCCCCAGCTCCTCGCCGCCGCGGGAGCGAACGTCGTCAGCCAGGAGTCGGCCGGCGAGGATCGCGTTGATGGCGTCGTGCTCGACGCGACCGAGCTTCGCGGTCCGGGCCAGCTGCGGGTCCTCTACGACTCCCTTCAACCCTGGATGAGAAAGATCCAGCGCTGCGGGCGCCTGGTCGTCGTCGGGCGCCCTGTCTGTGAGGCCGGGAGCGCCACCGAAGCCGCTACGCGCGCCGCGCTCCTGGGCTTCGTAAAGAGCTGCTCAAGGGAGCTTGGACGCTCGGGCTCCACGGCGCAGCTGGTGACCGTGGCTGAGGGCCAGGAGGAGCGCCTGGCGCCGGTCATGCGCTATCTGCTCTCTGACCGCTCTTCCTTCGTCTCGGGTCAGCTCTACGCCATCGACGGTGTCGCCCGCGGCGACGCGCTCGCCAGCTGGACGCGGCCCCTGGAGGGCAAGACGGCCCTGGTGACCGGCGGTGCTCGGGGGATCGGCGAGGCGATCTGTCGTCGCTTCGCTCGTGAGGGGGCCTTCGTCCTGGTCGTCGATCGCGGTGAAGCTGAGGCTGAGGGCAACGCGATCGCCGATGCTATTGGGGGCGCTTTCATGGGCGTCGATGTCTCGAGCGAGACGGCCGCTCAGACCCTCGATGGGGCGCTTCAGGAGCTCTATGGGGGCGTGGACATCGTCGTGCACAACGCCGGCATCACCCGGGATAAGACCCTGGCCAAGATGAGCCCGGAGGCCTGGGATCAGACCGTCGCTGTGAACCTGAGCGCGATCACCGCTATCACCGATGGTCTCGTCGGTGGATCGCTCCGTGACGGGGGCCGCGTCATCGCCCTGTCGTCCATCGCCGGCATCGCGGGCAACGTGGGCCAGACGAACTACTCGGCGACCAAGGCGGGCGTCATTGGCTACGTCCAGGCGCTGGCGCCTGAGGTGGCTGAGCGCGGCATCACGGTCAACGCCATCGCTCCAGGCTTCATCGAGACCCAGATGACCGCTGCGATCCCTACCATGATCCGAGAGGCCTCCCGCCGTATGAGCGCCCTGAGTCAGGGCGGTGAGCCCCGTGACGTC
>CALCNF010000215.1 GCA_937897815.1 uncultured Pseudomonadota bacterium
CCGCTCCCTCCATCCAATCAGGAGGGCGGCTCGATCGTCGGCATGTTTTTTTCTGCGTTTACGCGCCTTCAGTGACCAGCTCCCGGAATCTGGGATCGTCGCGTAGAGCCGCAAAGTCGCTGTCGCGACGAAAGCTCTCCTTGGGCTCTCCGTAGTCCAGGCAGTGGGTAATGAGCCCCAGCGCCAGCGCTGCGTCGCCGGCCCGAGCGAGCACACAGGCGTACTGGTAGCTGACATAGGTGTGTGGCTTATCGGAGAGCCTCTCCAACGCGCCACGAACGACGCGCTCCGCCAGCGGAAGCGCTCTTGGATCCGCGCTGTCGAGGAGGCCACCACAGCCATTGGTGATCAGCGCATAGAGGCTGGCTCGGTTGGAGTCGTGCAGGAGCTTCACGAAGCTCCAGTCGGAGAAGATGGCGTCCATGGTCTCGAGGATTGGCCCATAGTCTTCGTGGTCTCGACACATGGTGACCCAAAGGGTGCTCCCCCCGCAGACGAATCGCCCCTGCCGACACAGCTGCTCATGGAGCCCGGCGGGATGCCCCAACCAATACGCGTTCAGCTGGGATTCCACCTCTCGGAGCCTCACGACGCTATCCAACTCACGGAGTGGGACCGAGCCCGTTGCCCGTTGAATCGAGGCCACTCGATTGAAGAGCAGGAGATACTCCTCGATCAGGCCATCCACGCCATCAGCGAAGCCGCGGGCAGTGATCTGGGCGTCGACCTGATCCGCTCGATCGTCTTGTTGCGAACAGCGAAGTAAAGCGCTGAGCTGGGCGAGGCCGTCATGGTCCAGGCTGCCCTGCGCCATCGCCCGGTCCATGAGCTCCACACCCATCGAGGCCAATGACTCCGTGTGCAAGCACCTGGCGAACTGAATGAGCTCCTCCGGCGTCTTGCTCGAGGCCACGATGAGCTCCAGCCATTGCCGCATCAGGGGCGGCCGGTCGAGCGACACCAGCCAGCGATGAAACCTCAGTTGGCTGTCCAGACCACCGCGTTCACTGTCGTAGCTGGCCAGCTGCTTCATGGGCCCCATCATCACCTCACACCAGAACCCCTCGGAGAGCCCGATGAGCGGCGCGACGAGGGACTGAAAAGACTCCTTCCCCATGGCCGAGCACGTGAGGCCGCTCACGACATAGTGATCTCGACCCTCGGCCATCATCTGGTGGAAGAGCTTTGAGCGGAGCCAGCCGACCTTCTTGAAGCGCTGAATCAGTCGATCGGCCTCACGCTTCTGCCCAAGAGCCAGGGCGCAGCGAGCGAGGCCCAACGTGACGCTACAGCCCTCCTCTTCGGCGTTATCGAGAAAGCCAGCGTCGAACTCCTTGGGGTCATGGTTGGGCCAGGACGGCCGACGTGAGAACTGCTCTTCCAGCTCACGCAGGCAAGCCTGGAGCGCTATCCACTCGTTCTTCGTCCGTGGCGCGTCGTCCTGCAGCGTGTGCATGGCGGCCTGGAGCTGCCGGCGCGTGAGCTGGAGGATCATGTCAGCGATGCGCTCTTCGACCCACTCCTCAAACTCGCACACAGTGGGCGCTGGATCCGGCATGTTGTCGTCCCACGCGTGGCCTGTTCGCTCGCCCCCTGCCCCATAGATTCGCCAGTGCATCCCCAAATCATGCATTCCGGTTCGCTTGTTCAGGTTCAAGTGCAGCACCGAGAACCGCTCTGGATCAGGATCGTCCCCGGAGTAGACGCAGATGGTGTAGTCCGTGCGAGACGACGGCCCGAGCTGCACGGGCGTGCCCCAGTACTCGCCGAGTAGGTGACTAAAGAAGGTAGATGACGTCTTCATAGCGAACCTCCGATTTGGATATACGAGGGAGCCAGGGCGGCCCCACCTCGGAGGCTCAAGCTCCCAGTCGACACTCTCTCCTTCGTCTGAATCACGCGGAACTTGAGCAAATGCCACCGCCGCCGGCTCAGGGAATCGCGCGGCGAGGCCCTGGTGGAATAGGTCGGGCGCCGCGCTCCTTAGGGTTAGGGTCGCGGGCGCGAAGCGTGCAGGCGCCGCAGCTCGAGCGAGGGAGACGCACGGATGAGACGAATGTCCTGGGCCGTTGGAGGCGCGCTCCTGCTGTTGTTCCTCTTGTCGACCGGGAGTCTCGTCCGATCCCTTGGCCTCAAGGGGGTCGAAGAATGTCCCGAGCAGACCCTGAGCGCGGCCGAGGCGAAGGCGCTGTATGAGCGCGGGCTGGCCCGGACACAGGTCGGCATGATGGGGGAACACTACCGCTCCGACTCCGTTGAAGCGGGGCTCCCCATGATCCGAACGGCGGCCCTCCATGGTGTCACGTCAGCGATGGAGGCCTACGCGAGCCACTTCATTCAGCAGGGCGCTATCAACATGCAGCAGATCGACGGGCTCTCCTACCCGGACGCGACGGCCGAGGGGATGATGTGGTCGATCCTGCTCAAGCACCATGGCGAGGCGATCATGGAGGGGGACGAGGCTACCTACCAGGTGCTGCTCGATCCCACGGTCCCGTTCCCTTCTGGATACTTCAGCAATCCCTCTGGAACCGCGTGGATCTTTCAGATGGTCACGAAGCGGGGTCTGGACTGGGCCCGAAAGCAGGCGTTCGCCTGGAAGAGCTGCTGGTGATGCCCTCGTCCATCGAGAGAGTTCCCGTTTGGTGACTCACGGCTCCGTAGACACCCGTCCGTCGAAACCGGTATTAGAAGCCCACAAGGCACCATGCCCCCCCGGCCCCTGTTGGTGATAGGCTAGCTTCGTGACTGAGACCCAACTCTTCGAGTTCGACAACACGTTCGCCACCCAGATGGAGGGGTTCTTCGCCCCGGCGCGTGCGGCGCGCTGCGCGAAGCCCGAGCTCCTCTTCCTCAACGAGGACCTGGCGCGCGAACTTCAGATCGACCCCGAGCGCCTACGCCCGCGTGCTCACCTGATCTTCTCGGGACAGGAGCTCCCTGAAGGCGCGACGCCCATCGCCCAGGCCTACGCCGGTCACCAGTTCGGCGGCTTCTCACCCCAGCTGGGAGACGGCCGCGCCATGATGATCGGCGAGGTCGTGGACATCCACGGCGCGCACCGCGACATTCAGCTCAAGGGCTCGGGCGCGACGGTCTTCTCCCGGGGCGGCGATGGGAAAGCCAGCGTGGGCCCGGTGCTCCGCGAGTACGTCATCGGAGAGGCGATGGCCGCCCTCGGCGTCTCCACGACGAGGATGCTCGCCGCGGTGGCCACCGGAGAGCCGGTCTACCGGC
>CALCNF010000216.1 GCA_937897815.1 uncultured Pseudomonadota bacterium
ATCGACACCTCGAAGGCCCTGGCTCTCGAGGGAGTCGAGGCGGTCGTCACGGCTGACGACGTACCTGGCGAGCGTTGGGTGGGCATGATCTACAACGACTGGCCTTCTCTGGTGGCGGTCGGTGAAGAGGTGCGATGCGTCGGCGATGTGGTCGCCGCGGTCGCCGCGGTCGACGCCCACACGGCTCGGGTGGCCGCTGGGTTGATTGAGATTGAATACGAGGTGCTGGAGCCGGTCCTGACACCTCAACGAGGCCTCGAGTCGGACGCGCCTCAGGTCAATCCTGTGCACGACAACGTCTTGTCGCGGACCCGCTTCACCCGTGGTGATGTGGAGTCCTCTCTGGCGGAGAGCGCGTACCGCGCAAGCGGGACCTTCAAGACCCAGCGAATTGAGCACCTGTTTCTGGAGCCGGAGAGCGCGGTTGCGGTGCCGCGAGGCAACGGGATTCACCTCTACACCCAGGGCCAGGGGATCTTCGATGACCGGCGCCAGGTCGCGCGCTTCCTCGGGATCAGCGAGGACGATATCCACGTGGAGCTCGTCCCCAATGGCGGGGCCTTCGGTGGCAAGGAGGACATGTCCATCCAGGCCCAGACCGCGCTGCTCTGCCATGTTACGGGCGCTCCAGTGCGCGTCACGCTCAACCGGGAGGAGTCCGTTCGGCTTCACCCCAAGCGCCACCCCATCACCATGAACTTTGAGGTCGGCTGTGACGCGAGCGGGGTCCTGACGGCGATCCGAGCGACGATGGTCGGCGACACTGGAGCGTATGCATCCGTGGGGGGCAAGGTCCTTGAGCGCGCAGCGGGTCACGCTTGCGGCCCGTATCGCGTTCACAACGTGGACATCAGCGCGACGGCCGTTCTCACGAACAACCCTCCCTGCGGAGCGATGCGCGGGTTTGGGGTGAACCAGACCAACTTTGGGATGGAGTCATGCCTCGACATGCTCGCAGAGCAAGCGGGTCTGGACGGCTGGGAGATCCGTTGGAGAAACGCGGTCGACAAGGGAGACCTGTTCTCCACGGGGCAGATCCTGGAGAAGTCCGTCGGCATCAAACGAACCCTCGAGGCGGTCAAGGACGCTTACTATGAGGCGCGCGAGGCCGGAAAGGCCATCGGGATCGCCTGCGGCATCAAGAACACGGGTATCGGCAACGGAGCCATGGAGTGGGGTAAAGCTCGGCTCGTGCCCGAGGCCGATGGAACCATCTCGCTCTACAATGGCTACACAGAGATGGGGCAGGGGCTGCTCACCGTGCTCACTCAGTGCGCGGTCGAGGTGACGGGCATCCCCGCCGCCAGGTTTAGGCCTATGGTGGACTCGACGTACCAGCTCGCCTGCGGCCAGACGACCGGCTCGCGCGCGACCCTGTTCGGGGGGCGCGCGGTCGAGAGCGCCGCACAGAAGCTCAAAGCCGCGATGGATGCAGGGAAAAGCCTCGAAGAGCTCACGGGTGAGGTGTTCGCGGCGGACATCCTGATCGATGACACGACCGCCCCTGGTGTGGACGTGGACAAGATCAAGACCCACACCGCCTTCGGTTATGCGACCCAGGTGTGCATCCTCGATGGAGAAGGACGCGTAGAGCACTTCATCGCGGCCCATGACGTGGGTCGCGCCATCAACCCTGATCTTTGCGCCGGCCAGCTCGAGGGATCCGTACACATGGGGCTTGGCTTCGCGCTGACCGAGGAGCTGCCCTGTGAGAATGGGATGCCGGTCACTTTCAAGATGCGTGACATCGGTGTCTTACGTGCCAGGGATATGCCGACCGTAGACGTGATCCTGGTGGAGGAACACGAACCTGAAGGTCCCTTCGGGGCGAAGGGCGTCGGCGAGATCGGACTGGTGCCTACCGCTGGTGCCGTTCAGGGCGCGCTCTACGCGTTCGACGGGGTTCGACGATATGAGCTGCCTATGAAGGACTCGCCAGCGGGTCGCGCGATCAGCGTGGGGCGCATCAAGGGCGACAGGGAACGCTGGAGTTGAGAGACGAACTCCTCATCGGTCCAGATGACTCTGGGCGTGTGGTCGCCATTGCCCAGGGTCGCGTCGTGGACGCTGTCGGCCCTGACGCCGAGCGGCTGGAGGCTGGCGGAGCCCAGATCACTCCGGGGCATGTGAACGCACACACGCATCTTTACAGCGGCCTCGCGCCTCTCGGCATGCCGGGGCCGGAGCCAGCGCCGACGTGCTTTGTTGAGATCCTTGAGCGGGTCTGGTGGAAGCTGGATCGGGCGCTGGACGCTGATAGTCTTCGGGCATCTGCCCGTCTCTATGTGGCGAACGCGTTGCTGTCAGGCACGACCACCATCATCGACCACCACGAGTCGCCTGCCCTGATTGAAGGGAGCTTGGACGTCCTCGCGGGCGCCTATGGCGAGCTCGGCGCTCGCGGGTTGCTCGGGTATGGCGCTACGGAGCGTAACGGAGGGCGAGAAGAGGCGCTCGCGGGACTCGAGGAGTGCGCTCGTTTCGCGAGGACTGGCGCGACGGAGACGGTCCTGGCCGCGGTGGCGCTGCACGCGAGCTTCACCGTCTCCGATGAGACCATCGCCGACGCAGGGGCCCTGTGCTCGGAGCTCGGCGTTGTGATGCACGTTCATGTAGCCGAGGACCAGGCCGACGTGATCGACGCGGTGGAGCGTGGCTATGACGGCCCGCTTGAGCGGCTCGCGCGCCTCGGAGCGCTGCCCCAGGGCTCGATTCTCGCCCACGGGATTCACCTGTCTCCAGAGCAGGTGAGCTGGGCCGCCGAACAGGGCTGCTGGTGGGTCCACAACCCACGCTCGAACGAGGGCAACGAAGTGGGATACGCGGCGGCCCTGGGAGCGACGACGCGCGTCGCGCTTGGCACCGATGGTTGGCCGGCCGAGATGGAGGTTGAGGCCGAGGCCCTCGAGCGCCTCGGAAGCGCCGCGGGCGATGACCCCCAGCGCCGCGGGAAACGGCTCGACGCAGGACACCGTTTGGTCGCCGAGCTGTTTGGCACGTCTGAGAACGTCCTTCAGCCAGGCGCGGTCGGGGACCTCGTCGTCGCCGATGAGCGTGGGCCGCGCCATGTGGTGGTCGCAGGCCAGGTCGTTGTTCGGGACCGCCAGCTGGTCCTCGGAGACCTCGAGAAGATTCGACGAGAAGCCGAGCGAGAGGCTCGCGCTGTTTGGGAGCGGATGAGCGCGCTGTGAGGCGCAAGGAGCGAGAAGAATGGCGAAGTTAGGCTTGGATACTGAGGTGGTGGACGCGGGCGTCTACGACAGCACAGTGGGCGCGTTCCGCGATGCGGGAGTTCTCCTGCCCACCATCGCTCAACTCGCGGATCCGACGACGATCCCAGAGGCGATCACCGATGCGCTGCAGGACATCGATCCGGATGAGCCGCACCCCCTGAACCTCTTTCGCGTCCACTGGTTTAACGACGCGGCGCGGACGGGGCGCGTGAGCGTGCCTGGTCACGTGGTGCTCCCCCGGGAGCTCACGGGTGTGGACGCTCGAATCGTCGTGACGTTCGGCGATCGCTTCCCGATGATCAACGCCCACAAGGTCCTCGCGGCGTACGGGTGTCTCGCGCCTCGGGTGGTGACGGGCCAGTTTGATCCAACGACCCACCGGGCGATCTGGCCATCGACCGGGAATTACTGTCGCGGCGGCGTAGCGATCAGCCGAATCATGGGCTGTCGAGGCGTCGCCGTCCTGCCGGAGGGCATGAGCCGGGAGCGCTTTGAGTGGCTCGAGGATTGGGTCGCGGATCCCTCCGACATCGTCCGCACGGTCGGCTCCGAGTCCAACGTCAAAGAGATCTACGACAAGTGCAATGAGCTGGACGCCCTCGATGATCACATCATCTTCAACCAGTTCTGTGAGTTCGGAAATCACCTGGTTCACCGCGTCGTCACCGGTCGAGCGTTACAGACCGTGTTTGAGCACCTGAAGGAGCGCGATGGGAGCCTCCGGATGCGCGCCTATGTGTCGGCGACCGGATCCGCCGGCACCATCGCGGCCGGGGACCACCTCAAGGCCGAGTACGGAGCTCGAATCGTCGCCATGGAGGCGGCGGAGTGTCCTACGCTCCTCTACAACGGCTTTGGCGAACACAACATCCAGGGGATCGGCGATAAGCACATCCCGTACATTCACAACGCGATGAACACCGACTTCGTCGCGGCGGTGAGCGACGAGGCGACGGACAGCCTGTTCATGGTCTTCGGAACGGAGCCTGGCCGGCAGTACCTGCGGGAGCGCCTCGGTTTCGATGAGGCGACTATCGAGTCTCTGAGCCATATGGGCTTCTCGGCCATCTGCAACGTGTTGGGCGCGATCAAGACGGCGAAGTACCTGGGGCTTGGCTCCGACGATGTGGTCATGACCGTGGCGACCGACGGCGCGGACCTGTACCTGACCGAGTACGACAAGATCGAGCGGGAGCGCTTTGGCGGTGCCTTCGACATGATCCATGCGGCCGAGAGCTTCGCCCGCTTCATGAAGGGGCAGGGCACGGATCACCTTCTGGAGCTTCGGCACGAGGATCGTGAGCGCATCTTCAACCTCGGGTACTTCACCTGGGTGGAGCAGCAGGGCGTGGACTTCGATGACTTTGTCGCCCGGCGTGAGCAGCGCTATTGGGACGACCTCTTGCCCCTGGTACGAGCCTGGGACGAGCAGATCGAGGCCTTCAACGCGAAGACCGGGCTGGTGTCGACGCTTTGATGGGGCGCACGCTCATGCGCTGCGCGGCCTGCGGAGCGGAGGTCGACGCGAGCCAGGGGCTGATCTTTACCTGCCCGCGGGCCTCGCTCGACGACGGCGTCGACCACCTGCTGACACCGGTACCCCTTGAGGGCTCCGATTGGCCGGAGTCGGATGAGCAGAACCCCTTCCTGCGCTATCGAACGCTCTTGTTCCCCTACAGACTGGCGAGGGAGCTCGGGCTGAGCGATCAGAGCTACTGTGACCTCGTGAGCGAACTCGATGACGCCATCGCGCAGGTCGATGGCGCGGGCTTCCGTGAGACGCCGATCCTCCAGGTGGACGAGCTGGGGCCCGATGTCTGGGTGAAGGACGAGACCCGCCATGTAGGGGGCTCCCATAAGGCTCGTCACCTGATGGGCGTCATGATCGCCTCCCTCGCGGTCGAGCGCGCCAGCGGCCGTCATCAAGCTCCGCCTCGTCTGGCGATCGCCAGCTGCGGTAACGCCGCGCTGGCGGCCGCGGTGATCGCCCGGGCCGCCGGACGGCCCATCGATGTATTCATCCCCGAGGACGCTCGAGACAGCGTCGTCAGGCGCCTGACCGACCTGGAGGCGAGCCTGCACATCTGCCGGCGTTCCCCAGGCGTCCAGGGCGACCCCTGCATGGCGGCCTTCCGAGAGGCGGTCGCCGCTGGCAGCGTCCCGTTCAGCGTGCAGGGGCCCGAGAACGGGCTCGTCGTCGAGGGGGGCTCAACGCTGGCCTGGGAGGTTGTCGACCAGCTGCGCCGAAAGGGGCTGGCACCCTCCGAGCTCTTTGTGCAGGTCGGCGGCGGAGCGCTGGCGAGCGGCGTCTGCGGGGGACTGCAGGTCGCCCACCGGCGCGGTCGTATTGAGGAGCTTCCGGTTCTCCATACGGTCCAGACCCTCGGGGCCTATCCGTTGAAGCGCGCCTTTGAGCGTCTGCGAGATCTCAGCGTCCAGGGCTCACTGCAGTCGGCCATGAGCTACGGGAGGACGCGTCGAAGCGGGTTTATGTGGCCCTGGGAGACCCCCCCGACGAGCGTCGCCCACGGCATCCTCGACGACGAGACCTACGACTGGGCCATCCCGGTGGAGATGATGATCGCCACAGGCGGGGAGGCGCTCGCGGTGAGCGAAGAGGCCCTCCGTGAGGCGCACCAGCGCGGGCGGAGCGCAACGGGGTTGGATGTGTGCGCTACAGGTACCGCGGGCCTCGCCGGCCTCCTGTCCAAGCCTGAGCGTTCCGAGGCAGGCGGCGCGCGTGTCTTACTGTTCACGGGAGCTGAGCGATGAGTCGATTGGTTCGAGTAGCGATGACCCAGACCAGAAATCGGTATGAGCCCATGCCAGACACGGTAGATGGGCTCGCTTCGCTGGAGGGCGAGCTGGAGGCGATTCGCGCTGCGAACGTCGACCATCATCTGGAGTTGATTGAGTCCGCGGCGGAGGCCGGGGCCAAGATCGTCGGGCTCGGCGAGCTCTTCCCTGCCCCCTACTTTGCTCTGGAGCAGCGTCCCGGTTGGCGAGCGATGGCTGAGGACGCGGTGAATGGGCCGACCGTCACGGCCCTCAAGGAGGCCGCGGCGCGACTGGAGGTGGTGATCGTCGCCCCCATTTATGAGGTGGACCCTCACACGGGGGAGCGCTTCAACACGGCGGTCGTCATCGACGCGGATGGCCGGTGGTGTGGACGCTACCGTAAGACCCACATCCCCTGTGGGGTCAACGAGCAGGGTGAGTTCCACGAGACCTTCTATTATGGAGCCTCCGATGGCGCTCCGCAGCCTGATGGTGCCGTCGTGCTGGGAACCAACCCTTTCTTCCCGGTCTTCCCTACGGCCGTCGGCAACGTCGGCGTAGCGATCTGCTTTGACCGGCACTTTGAGGGCGTCATGTCCTCGCTGAAAAAGGCGGGCGCGGAGCTCGTGTTCAGCCCAGCCATCACCTTCGGGGAGAAGTCCATGCGGATGTGGGCCCATGAGTTCCCGGTCGACGCCATGCGCCACCGCCTCGTCATTTGCGGCTCCAACCGCCTGGGCTCCGAGGCTCCGTGGGATGTGACCTACCCAGGGGGCAGCTATGCGGTAGGACCGGACGGCGCACTCGATCTCCTCCTCCACGAATCCGTCGTCGCCAGAGCTCTCCTCAACGACGTACGTGGGGA
>CALCNF010000217.1 GCA_937897815.1 uncultured Pseudomonadota bacterium
CCAGCAGAGCGCTGTTGCCCTCTGAGGCGGCGCGCCTCAGGCGATGTTCCAGCGCGGAGGCTCTTCCCCGCCCCCTTGTCTCCGGTCGGTCGAGCACCACCAGAGCGAAGGCGCCAGAGGCGGCGAGCTCCTCGGCGGCCCAGGGCGCCTGGCCCGCGTCATCGGGACGAACGAAGAGCAGCTGATCTCCCTGAGCCAGATCGACCCAGTCGAGGGCCTCCAGGCTCCGAGAGCCATCGACGATGGCCACACGTCCGCCCTCCGCGAGGCGATGGTGCACAACCGAGCGCAGCAAGGAGGTCCAGCCCACGCCGTGCTCACCGACCCAGGCGGTGACGGCGCGCAGGGGGAGCCCGCCGTCGAGGAGCTCGTCGAGGGCCGTGACGCCCGTCGACAGGCGCGCGGGACCCTGGAACGCCTGGGCCTGGCCCCCGGGGATCGCCTGGGGGTGCCGCGCAGAGAGTTGAGCCCGAAGGGTGTCGAGCGCCGTAGAGGTCGAAGCCATACTGAACATTTGAACAGCGTGCGGCGCGAAGATCAAGCCCCGGGCGCGATCACAGGTGAGACCCGCGGAGACTAGTGGGTCTCATCCTCCGTCGCGGCCTCGGCGCGCGCGATGGACTCATGGAGCCACGCGGCGTGCTTGGGGGCTCGCTTCGTGCGGCTCCACTCCTCGAGCATCGCCGGCGCGACCTCGTGAAGCTGCGCCATCTGCTCGTCCGTGCGCGTGTTTGCCGCCAGCTCGATGCGGTGACCGTTGGGATCGAAGAAATAGATCGACTGAAAGATCCCGTGGTTCGTCGGCCCCAGGACATCCAGCCCGGCGGCCACGAGACGCTCCTTCGCGCTCAACAGCTCCTCGATGCTCCCGAGCTCCAGGGCGATGTGCTGAACCCACTCAGGCGTCGCCTCATCGCGCCCCATCGTAGGGCTGTTGGGAAGCTCGAAGAAGGCCAGAACATTCCCCTGACCCGCGTCCAGGAAGACGTGCATGTAGGGGTCGGGGGCCTGGGTGCTCGGGACCTTGTCCTCGGCGATGGCCAGGACGAAGCCCATGTCCAGATGCCGCTGGTAGAACTCGACCGTCTCTTTGGCGTCGTGGCAGCGATAGGCCACGTGATGAATCCGTTGAATCTCCATCGTCACGCTCCTCAGGACTCGTCGACCTGGAGAACGCCGCGCCGAATCTGGTCGCGCTCCAGGGACTCGAAGAGCGCCTTGAAGTTGCCCTCACCGAAGCCGTCGTCACCCTTACGCTCGATGATCTCGAAGAAGACGGGGCCGATCATGCACTCCGTGAAGATCTGAAGAAGGATCTTCGCCTCTCCGCCCTCCGTCGTCCCGTCGAGCAGGATTCCTCGGGTGTGAAGCTCGCCGACCATCTCACCGTGACCCGGGAGACGCTCCTCGAGCATCTCGTAGTAGCTCTGTGGAGGAGCCGACATCAGAGGCACGCCCTTGGAGCGGAGCAGGTCCACCGTGGCGTAGATGTCCTCTGTCGACAGGGCGACATGCTGAATTCCCTCTCCGTTGAACCGCAGCAGGTACTCCTCGATCTGGCCATCACCACGAGAAGACTCTTCGTTGAGCGGAATTCGAATCTTCCCATCCGGCGCCGACATCGCGCGGGAGATCAGACCCGTGTGAGCCCCCTGAATGTCGAAGAACCGAATCTGCTGAAATCCGAAGAGATGCTCATAGTACTTGGCCCAATAATCCATCCGGCCGCGATAGACGTTGTGGGTCAGGTGGTCGATCACCTCGAGACCCAAGCCCTTCGGGCGACGATCGACGCCCTCGAAGAACTTGAAGTCGATGTCGTAGATCGAGCCGCCCTCTTCGTAGCGGTCGATCAGATACAGGAGCGCGCCGCCGATCCCTCGGATGGCCGGAAGCTTCAGCTCCATCGGCGACACAGCCACGTCCACGGGCTCAGCGCCGAGCTCCAGAGCGCGGTTGTACGCGTACTGCGCGTCCTTCACGCGGAACGCCATCCCGCACGCGCCCGCTCCGTGCTCCTCGGCGAAGAACGCCGCGCGGGTTCGAGGCTCGTCATTGAGGATGAAGTTGATGTCTCCCTGCCGATACAAGGTCACGTCCTTGGAGCGATGCTTCGCCACCGCCTCGAAGCCAAGGGTCGTGAACACGTCGCGAAAGAGCTGCGGGTCAGGACCCGAGAACTCCACGAACTCAAAACCATCCAACCCCATGGGGTTGTCGAACAGATCGGCCATCACGCGCTCCTCTTCGTCTCCGCGATAAGGCGTCTACTGTAGCCATTCGCGACTCGGATCATAGTCGAATCTTTCGGATCAGATGTTCAACAAAAATGAACAACTGAAGAAATCGCGTGTCGGATAGGAGAACGTCTGGGGAGGCTGCTCGTCGAGCTCTGCCCTAGAAGTTCTTCTGAGAGTCGATCAGCAAGGTCACGGGGCCGTCGTTGGTCAGAGAGACCTCCATGTGGGCCCCGAATCGCCCCGTCGCCACGGGAACGTAGGCTCTCGCTCGCTCGACGAAGCGATCGACCAAGGGGCTCGCTAGATCGGGATCCATGGCGCCCATGAACGATGGACGACGTCCCTTGCGAGTGTCTCCGTAGAGGGTGAACTGGCTCACGACGAGCAGGGAGCCTCCCACGTCCGCTACGCTGAGGTTCATCTTACCGTCTTCATCCTCGAAGATCCGAAGCCCGCAGATCTTGTCCGCCAGATAAACGACGTCCCCGTCGCCGTCTCCGTGGCCGGCGCCCAGAAGGACGAGGAGGCCCGGGGCGCCCTCGACCACCGCGCCTACCGTCTCGCCATCGACCTCGACCTTCGCGCTCGAGACGCGCTGCACGACCGCTCTCATCCGTGAACCTCCCGCCAGTTGACAGGCCTGGCCGTCGCCAGGTTGCATCGGCGTGGTTAACCTCGTGGGAGAGCCATGGCAAGCACCCTCATCGACACGCTCCTTCGCGTCCTCAGCGCTCGACGAGATGGAACGATGACGGGCGATGGCCCGACGGTGCACGACGAGATCCTGGAGCTGCTCCACCGGAACGACTGCCAGATCTGCGAGCGCGTGACGACGACCGCAGAGACCCAGGCGGTGCACCTCCTGGGCATACGGGGACAGGGCGAGCGCCCACTCTGGCTCGTCTCTTCCATCCAGGGCGGACTCGGCGCAGCACCCGTGACGCCCGTGTACGACCCAGAGCGAGGGCGCGTGACCGGCACAGGGTCGGCGAGCGGCTGGGCGGATCTCGTCGTAAAGATCCTGGCGGCCTCAAGAGTCCCGGTCCACGAGCTGCGACGACCGGTCTGCATCGCGGCGCTGGAGGGCCTTGAGAGTCAGCGGGACGCGGCCCTCGATCTTGTTGGAGCGCCGACGACCCGCTCCGGGGTGGCGCTGGTCGGGGCCGCGACCGGACTCGGACTTTGGACGTCACACTCGGGCTCCGTGACCGCGAAGCTGACCCTGGAGAGAGAGACCCGACACCGTCGAATGCCGCCCATGCTCGGCTACCACGACGTGACCGTCGAGGGCCGGGGAGCCCACTACCGTGCCCCGGAGGGCTCCGTCGACGCCATCGCTCGCGCCGATGAGCTGCTCGCGGAGCTCCGCGC
>CALCNF010000218.1 GCA_937897815.1 uncultured Pseudomonadota bacterium
AAGCATCACGCATTGAAGATGGCATCTTTGCTTTTCGTATCTCAATTAGCAAACGCAGCTGGATACTTTTACGCAAAATTCTTTCGAAAGCCATCCGCGGTCTAGCGACAGATTTGAAGACAAACTCAAGACCATGGTGCCGGCACCTTGCTTCGAAAAAGGAAGTGGTTCCTTCTAGCCAGACTTTTTCGAAATCAAACACTCTTCTCCTTGATTCAATCCATCATGATAAAAACATCGCCAACTGAAACACCTCGACTGAGCGTCATCATCACAGTGAAGAACGGCGGCGAGTCTTTTCGTGACTGCCTTGAGGCCATCAAGGCATCGAACAGACGACCCGCGACGTGCATGGCGCCGATGCTGTGCAGGTAGCGGTTGTGAATGGCGCCAGGGAACACCTGCTCGCCGAAGCCGAGCTGTTTGATGCGCCGAAGACGCTGGAAGTGAGGGGCGTCGATGATGTGAAGCTCACCCGCGTTCACCGGCACAGGACCGTGCACAGGATCGCGAAGCTCAGCGACAATGCCCACGCCGCTCTGACGTCCACGCTCTCGGATCATGTCCTGACTCCTCTAGAAGAACTCAATCTCGTACACCAGCGCCGGATAGATGCGTTGGAAGCTCGCCTCGCCACCAGAAGGCTGCGAGAACTCCAACTCGAAGCCCATTCCAATCCCTGCGCCGACCTGATTCGCCCAGCTCTCTGAGCCCCAGCGGTAGCCCACGAGCCCTGACGCGATCACGGCGCGCACGATGTAGTGACCGCCATAGGAGGCCTCACTCGAGTTCAGGACGTCTTGAGTGTAGTACTCGGCTCCAAGACCGTACCAGAGGCCATCCATGCCATCGTGGCCCCGCCCGTACCAGCGCCCGCCGATCCCCACCGTGTAGGCATACTCATAGGTCTCGTTATCCGTATCAATGAACGCGTCGCTCGTCGCGAGCAGCCCAACGTTGACCGCGCGGTACCACGCAGCGAACCGCGACTTCCCACCGATCTCTACGATCGCTGAAGGCCCAAAGAAGAGCATACCTCCGACATCGACCGTCAGGTGCAAGCCTCCCTCTACCTCCGGCGAGGGAGGTGACGATTCGCGCTCTTCCTCCTCGCGCTCGTCGTCGGGCCTGGCCTCGGCGCCCCCGAGAAGCGCACCCAGACCGCGGCTCGGTGACAGAGCGCCGAGCACCGCGTTCGTAGCCTCAGCGAGGCCACCGCCGCTCGACCTCGTGGGCCTCCCGCTCTCCTTGGGGATGACTACCTTTGTGGGCGACGGGCTCGCCCGCTCGCCGCTCAGAGCGACCAGCACGGCGCCCGTGGCGCGTCGCACCTCCGCCTCAAGGCTCGCCAGAGACTCCGCCGTACGAACCTCCGCTCCCAGGAGCTCGGGGGGCGAGGTGCGATGGAGCTTCAAGTTGACCTTAAACGCGCCGAAGTCCTTCACGATGCTGCCGCTCACGACATAGTCGGCGCCGATCAGGCGTCCCGTCTCGGTCTCACAGGCGCCCTGGCATTGCTCGAGATTTGTGCCGTGGGCCTTCAGCAGGTCCAGGAGGTTCTCGCGCGTGATGACGTTATAGCCCGTGCCCAGGCGATCCAGCGACTCTCCTCGCGCGACGTCCGCGAGGAGCTCGACCTCATGGGGAGCGAGACCGGACGCGATCTCCTGAAAGTCGAGGACAGCGACGAGAGGACGCTCGGCGAACACGGCGGGAGCGATCAACAACCCGACCAGGACCCACAAGGCCTGTATGGATTTACGGAGCATAGGCGAACGCTAGGCCAGCCCACGCCCACGGTCAACCAGGCCCATACGACGAAGGCCGCTCCAACTGGAGCGGCCTTCGTGCGATGGAGGCGCCACCCGGACTCGAACCGGGGAT
>CALCNF010000219.1 GCA_937897815.1 uncultured Pseudomonadota bacterium
ACCTCGCTTCTCGGCCCCCCCAAGTACAAGTTCAACAAGGCCGAGGAGAACGACGAGATCGGCGTGACCAACGGGCTGGCGGTGACGATGGCGGGCGGAGACCTGCTCACGACCGAGGTCTCACTGATGCCAGGAACCGGACAGCTCAAGCTCACGGGTAACCTGGCCAAGGTCATGGAGGAGTCCGCCCACGCGGCCCTCTCCTACGTACGCTCAAAGGCCCACTTCTGGGGCCTGGCCCCGGGCTTCCACAAGAAGATCGACATCCACATTCACTTCCCAGAGGGCGCGATACCCAAGGACGGACCGTCCGCGGGCATCACCATGGCGACCTCGCTGGTGAGCGCCCTGACCCGGATCCCGGTTCGGAAGGACGTGGCCATGACCGGCGAGATCACGCTGCGCGGCCGCGTGCTCCCTATTGGTGGGCTCAAGGAGAAGGTCCTCGCGGCTCATCGAGCGGGCGTGAAGACGGTCCTGTGTCCCATGGAAAACAAGAAGGACATTCGGGATATCCCCAAGGTGGTTCGTAACAGCATCACGATCGTCACTGTGGAGCACATGGATGAGGTGATCCCCGTGGCGCTCGCCGAGGCGATTCAGCATCTTGAGGGCTCTCACGACGAGGTGCAGGATCCCTTGATCGACCTGCTGATGAAGACCGGCGATGAGGAGCCGAAGGCGCCAGCCGTTCACTAAGAGCGGTCGGGTACTCGTCTAGCGGATCTGGGGCGCCAGGCGCTCCAGCGCTTCCCAGGATCGTTGGAGCCGACGCAGCTGACGACCTCTCTCCGCTTCCACACGCTCCTTGAGACGGGCGCGAGTCCCGTCGACGTAGGCTTGCTCGAGCCTCTCAGCCACTCCCTGAGACTCAAGCAACGTCTGAGCGATCGCGAGCACCTCGGAGCTCGAAGCGACCATGATCGTGAGTCCCTCGACCGGTCCCCTGAGCAGCGGGCGCACCTGGCCCTCCTCGATGACCCGCAGCACCCCGTCGACCTCAACGGTCTCCGCCTCGAGATCGGGTCGACGGTTCAAGGCCTCGAGGATGATCGCCTGGGCCGCATCGACCTGCCCCAGCCCGTGAGCGGCCATGGCGGCGAGCACGGCTCGCTCCGGGTCCCCACCCAAACCACCAGGCAGCAGCGCCAGGATCTTCAGGGCGCGCTGGGCGTGCCCGATCCGAAACTGGCACCAGGCCAGCCCCAGCCGAGCGGGTCGATACATTCCGCTGTCCATGGGGACCGAGAGATACAAGGAGATCGCCTTCTGGTAGCGCCCCTTCTCCTGGTGCACCGCCGCCTCGAGCATGGTCAGCCTGAGCTTAAGATCCGCGCCTAGACGCCCGGGAATCGGCTGCCGCCGAATGCGGGAGATCTCCGCAGCGTAGGCCTCCGCTCCGGGGTCGACCGTGCGCCTCGGCCGCGCGAGGAGCGCCACTAGATCGGCTCGCCGTTGGGTCAATCGGCTCGCCTCGGGGGTCCTCCGCGCCTCATCAGCGAGCTGACTCGCTCGCTCAAGTTGCTGGGTCATCAGCGCTCGCCGGGCGAGCTCCGTGCTCTGCACCGCGAGCAGTGTCGGCGACATGTCTTCGCGCTCAAGCTCGACCACGAGATCGCGCAAGGCCCCGTCATCGATGAGATCGGTTCGATACTCCAACGCCGCTTCAAGCCAGGCGATCGCCTCCTCAGGTGCGGCGCGGCCCAAGGCCTCGGACGCCTTGCCGATCGAGACCGCCGCGGCGATCGCCGGCCGGTGCTCCGTGGCGAGGGACTGGAGCGACTCCCGCTCCACGACCCCAGAGCTGAGCGCTCCTCCACACCCGACCGAGATCAGTCCAAGCAGCCCTACTGCCAGGGAAACAACGGGCGTGCCGTTCAAATGAATCCGACGGTTGCTTGCCTGTGTCGCGTTCTTCATACTTGCCCCATGGACATCGTCGCTCCGTCGTTCCTTATCGCCATGCCCGACCTGGTGGACCCGAACTTTGCTCAATCCGTGGTGATGCTCTGCGCGCACTCCGAGGAGGGCGCTTTCGGTGTCGTGACCAACCGGCCGCTGGAGCTCAGCGTCAAGGCGGTCTGTGAGGAGGCGAATATCCCCTGGATCGGCGACGACGTCACGCCCATCTATTTTGGCGGCCCGGTCGAACCCCAGCGCGGCTGGGTGATCCACAACGCTGAGAACATCTACGAGGGGAGTCAGGAGATCGGCGAGGGCCTCGCGATCACCGCCTCCCATGATGGGCTCGTGGCCTACGGCGAGAGCCCGGGGGATGACTATCGCTTGGTCCTTGGCTACGCAGGGTGGGGCCCAGGGCAGCTCGACCGCGAGCTTCAGGAAGGCTCGTGGCTCCAGGCTCCACTGGCCCGAGAGATCGTCTTCGGTGTCGCGCCTGAATCCGCGTGGCAGGCTGCGTTGCGCTCCGTAGGCGTCGACCCCCTGCACCTGGTCTCGGGCGGCGAGAACATCCACTGAGGCGGACCGGGTGATCAAGCTTCAGAAACATCCACTGACGTGCCGCTGCGACGACTGCGTGCGGATGTTCCCAGCCGACCGGTTCGACGCCGTGTGGACCCCTCCAAAACCCGAAGGGGAGCACGTCGAGCGCGTCACGGGAGCGATCCCCATTGGCGCTGCCGGAGCGCCCGTGAGGTGTGTACTCTGGGTCGACGAGCACGACCGTCTCCTCGTCGACTGGCCTGGGTTGCCCGGAACGGCTGGCGCGAGCGTGACCATCAAGAGGCCTCCATCAGGGGGAACCGGAGAGGTGGTCGATACGACCGATCCGATCCTCCGAGGGTTTCGAAAGGACGTGCCCCTCAGGCGAAAGCTCGCCGAGCGCTTCAGCGCCAGGTGTCTGGTTACCTTTGGACTCGCGCCCTCGGAGACGGCGGACTTCGTCCCCTGCGACGAGCATGGGGAGGGGCTCGCGGCCC